>DATMDI010000385.1:0-10995 GCA_035557875.1 Vicinamibacterales bacterium | reverse complement strand
TGGGCCTCGAGGGCGACTACGACCCGGTGACGCTGCGTGAACTGGCCCAGAACGAGATCTCGCCGCGCTTCGAGCGCGTGGACGGCGTGGCGGCGGTCACCGTGAACGGCGGCTTGCGGCGTCAGATCCACGTCGAGCTGTCGAAGGAAAAAGTCACCGCGCTCAACCTGTCGGTGAGCAACATCGTGCAGACGCTGAAGAACGAGAATCAGAACACGCCACTGGGCGAAATCTACCAGGGCGACGCCACGTTCCTCGTCCGCAGCCAGGGTCAGTTCTCGAGCCTCGAGGACATCCGCAACGTCGTCGTCATGACCCGCGAGGGCGTGCCGGTGTACATGCGGGACATCGCCGAGGTGAAGGACACGACCGAGCAGCGCCGCTCGTTCATGCGCATCAACGGCCGGCCGGGCGTCCAGCTGCAGGTGCAGAAGCAGTCGGGCAAGAACACGGTCGAGGTCGCGCACGGCGTGAAGGCGGAAGTGGAGCGCGTCAACCGCGAAGTGCCCGGCATCCAGATGATCGTGATGCAGGACAACTCGCTGTTCATCGAGCGCGCCATCAACAACGTCCAGGAACACGCCCTGCTCGGCGGCGTGCTGGTGGTGCTGATCATCTTCGCCTTCCTGCGCGACTTCCGCTCCACGCTGATCGTCAGCACCTCGATCCCGGTGTCGGTCATCGGCACGTTCGCGCTGCTCTACTTCGGCGGCTTCACCCTCAACACCATGACGTTCGGCGGCCTGGCGCTCGGCATCGGCATGATCGTCGACGCCGCGATCGTCGTGCTCGAAAACACCCACCGGCACCTGCACATGGGCAAGGATCGGATGACGGCCGCGATCGATGGCAGCGAGGAAGTGTGGTCGGCCATCCTGGCCTCGACGCTCACGCACATTGCCGTGTTCGTGCCGCTGCTCTTCCTCTCGGGCACGGCGAGCATCATGTTCACGCAGCTGTCCGTCGTGGTGATGTTCTCGCTGGTGATGTCGCTCTTCGTCGCCGTTACCATCGTGCCGGTGCTCTGCTCGCGCTGGCTGCACACGCCGGACGAGGAGCGCGAGGCTACGGGCATCATGGCCCGGCTCTACCGCGTCAGCGAAGGGTTCCTCGAGCGCATGGACGAGGGCTACCGCAAGGTCATCCACGTCGCACTCAACCACCGGCCTTCGGTGATCGGCGCGGCGGTGCTGCTCGTCGTCGCCACCTGGTGGATGTACCCGATGATCCCGGTCGAGTTGATGCCGCAGACCGACGAGGGCGAGGTGAACGTCAACGCCGAGCTCGGCGTCGGCACCCGCGTCGAGCGCACCGAGGAAGCGCTGCTCAAGCTCGAGGAGCTCGTCAAGCAGCACGTGCCCGAGGCGACGACCATCATCACGAACGGTGGCGGCGGCGGCAACAACCAGGGCGGCGGCGGTGGCGGCGGCGGTCAGACCAACCGCGGCCAGATCCGTATTCAGCTCGTCCCGCGCGACGAGCGCACCCGCACCAACGAGGAGATCTCGCAGGACCTGCGGCGCCAGCTCGCCGGCCTGCCCGGCGTTATCGTCCGGGCCAACCCGGCCGGTGGCAACTTCCAGCTGCAGCGGCTGCTCGGCGGCGGCGGCAACAACCAGGACGCCCGCCTGGCGCTCGAAATCCGCGGCCACGACCTCGACGACGCGCGGCGCGTGGCCACGGACGCTCAGCAGTTGATGGAGGCGACGCCTGGGCTCGCCGACGTGCGCATCGGGCGCGAGGAAGGCCGGCCGGAAATCTCGGTCCGCGTCGATCGGCCCAAGGCCGCCACGCTCGGCCTCACCGTGCAGGGCGTCGCCACCACGATTCAGACCAACGTCGCCGGCACCACGGCCGCGCAGTTCCGCGAGCGCGGCAACGAGTACCCGATCGTCGTCCAGCTGCGGCAGGCCGACCGCGAGGGAGTCACCGACGTCGGCGACGTGCTGCTCAGCACGCCCGGCGGTCAGGTGGTGCCAGCCAAGAACGTCATGATCACGACCCGCGACTCGGGTCCGGTCCAGATCGATCGCAAGAACATGGAGCGGGTGACGCGCGTCAATGCGCAGACCGAGATTCCGCTCAGCGAGGCGGTCGACGCCGTGCAGGCGCGTCTCGACCAGATCCGCGTGCCGCCGGACTTCTCCGTGGGCTTCGGCTCCGAGGTCGAGGAACAGGCCAAGTCGTTCCAGCAGCTCCAGCTGGTGCTCTGGCTCGCGGTCCTGCTCGTCTACGCGGTGATGGCGTCGCAGTACGAGTCGCTGCGCGACCCGTTCATCATCATGTTCTCGATTCCAGTGGCGGGCATCGGCGTGGTGCTGAGCCTGCTGATCACCGGCACCTCCTTCAGCATGCAGGCTTACATCGGCATCATCATGCTCGCGGGCATCGTCGTCAGCAATGCCATCCTGCTGGTGGACTACATCAATACGCTGCGCAAGCGCGACGGCGTGCCGCTGCGCGAGGCGGTCGAACTGGCCGGCCGCACGCGCCTGCGGCCGATTCTGATGACCTCGATCGCCACCATGCTCGGCCTCGTGCCCATGGCGATGGGCATCGGCGACGGCGGCGAGCTGCAGGCGCCACTCGCCCGCGTGGTCATCGGCGGCCTGCTGGCCTCCACGCTGGTCACGCTGGTGCTCGTGCCCGCCGTCTACACGCTGTTCGAAGAGGGACTGGCGGGCCTTCGCAAGGGCGCCGCGCATCACTGAGGAGCCCCATGCCGGTCAGGTGAGCCAGGTAGGTCAGGTAGGTCTGGTGGGTAAGAGCGCTTTCCCTACCTGACTCACCTGACTCACCTGACTCACCTGACCCACCCGGCCTACCCGGGCTACCTGAGCACACCTCAAGAATCGAGCACTCGTAGCAACTCCTCCACCGTCCGGCCTGTCACGGGATCAATCCAGTCGGCGGCGATCTCGGCCAGCGGCTCGAGCACGAAGCGGCGGCGGCGGAATCGCGGGTGCGGTACCACCAGGCCGGGCGCGTCGTGGATTTCCATCCCGAACAGAATCAGGTCGAGGTCGAGCGTGCGCGGCGCGTCGGGATACGGCCGGTCGCGGCCGAACTGGCGCTCGGTTTCGAGCAGGACGTCGAGCAGCGCGGGAGCCGTGAGCGAGGTGTCGCCGGTGGCGGCGGCGTTCAGGTACGGCGGCTGCGCCGGGCCGGCCCCGACGTAGGCGGTTTCGTGCGTGCTCGACAGCGTGAGGTTGGTGAGCACGCCGCGCAGCGCGTCGGCGCCGCGGCGCAACAGGGTCTCGCGATCGCCGAGATTGCTGCCCAGGGCGATCGCAGCGCGCATGGCCTGCGGCGCGCCGCTATTCCATCCAGCGGGCCGGCAGCACGCCGCCGACGCGCGCGGAGCCGGTCGTACGCTTGCCGAGCAGGTCCTCGAACCCGGAGGCAGCCTGCGCGAACAGCCGCTGGTGCTCGAGCGACTCGCCCAGCACGACGTTCAGCATGGTGCGGTGCCGGGCGTGGCTCATGGCGTCGACGCGGGGCCGCCACTTGGCGACGAAGGCGCTCAGCGTGCGGCCGTCGTCCTCGCACACGTCCTTGAAAGCCGCAGGCGCCACCTGCTTCCCCACCTTGCCGACGGCCGGCACGGGCAGCGTCGACGACGCCGTCGGCATCGGCGCCCCGAGCTCGGCGACGGCGTCCTGCAGCCACGTGAGGTGGGTTTCCTCGCGGGCGATCACATACTGGTAGGTGTTGTTGAAATCGTAGTGGCTGACGGCGCGGGCGCCCGCCTCATGGCGCTCGAGGAGCGCCACGCGCTCGGCCGCGATCTCGGTCAACAGCTGCTGCAGTTCGTTCTGCACTCGTGGCCTCTCCCTTTGCTCGACGCTGGCGGCGTCTACGCCTTCTGCTTTTCCTTGCAGCTGATACAGGACCGGGTCCAGGGGATGGCGTTCAGACGGGCGTCCGCGATCGGCTGGCCGCAATCGCGGCACAGCCCGTAGGTGCCCGCTTCGACGCGCTGCAGCGCCTCTTCGATGGCCTGGAGGATCTTGGCGTCGGTCTGCTTCAGTTTCAGCTGAATGTGGACCTCGTTGTTGCCGCTCGCCTGATCGGCCATGTCGCCCTGGCGGCCCGAGTTGTTCTCCATCGTCCACTGCAGCGGCTTGGCGGCCGTACCGCCCAGCAACTCGCCTCGCTTCCGCAGCAGTGCGTCTCGATACGTCTCGACGTCCATGCCTTCTCGAACTCCTTCGGACAGCCACCCCTGGGGTGCTGACAATCCCCAATCTTACCAAGGCTTCAGGCTTCGGGCTTCAGGCTTCGGCTGGCTTCACAAAAGCGCGCCTGGGGCCACCCCTGGACCGGAGCCCCTGAAGCCCGAGGCCCGAAGCCGAAGGTCTATTCAGCACGAAGCGTCGCGAGCGGCTTGTGGCGCAGAACGTCGAGACTGGCCACGACCCCGACCACGGCCACGAACACGGCGGTCACGCCGATACCGGCGACCGTCAGGGCCAGGGCGGGCTCCCAATCGAGTTCGAGCGCATACGTGGCCACCCCCCAGCTCAGGACCAGGGCGCCGAGCGCGCCCACTGTGCCGGCAATCGCGCCCAGGACACCGTACTCGAGCACCAGCATCGTGGCGATGAGACGGCTGCTGGCGCCAAGCGTCTTCAGGATCGCGGCCTCGTAGACGCGACGGAACTTCGTCATCGACACCGCCCCCACGAGGATGAGAGCGCCGCTGAGCAGCACCAGCGAGCCCACCACTGTCACCGCCAGCGCCACGTTGCTGACGATGCCCTGCACGGTCTGCAGGATCTCGCGCAGATCGATCACCGACACGTTCGGAAAACGCGTGACGAGCCCCGCCTGCATGCGGGCGCGCGCGTCGGGGTCGGCCGGCCCCTTGAGCGAGGCGATGAAGGTGTGCGGCGCGCCGTCGAAAACGCCCGGGCTGAAGACGAACATGAAGCCGCCGGCTCGGAAGTCCTGCCAGTTCACGGCCCTGATGCTCGACACGCGCGCGGTGATCACGCGCCCCAGGATGTCGAAGCTCATCTGATCGCCGACGTTGAGACGCGTGTTGCGCAGGAAGCCCTCTTCGATCGACACCTCAGGCTGGCGCGGCGGCGACGTCTCGTCCCACCACTCGCCCGTGATCACCTTCTCGTTGGCTTCGAGCGCCCCCCGATACGTCACGGTGAACTCGCGCGACAGGCCGCTGCGTCCACGCACCTGCTCGTAGCTGTCGAGGGCGATGTCGCGGCCTTTCACGGCAACGACGCGCGCCCGCAGCACGGGAATCGTCCGCGGCGGCGGCGCGTCGCCGTTCTGACTGTCGAGGAAACTCGACAGCGCCTCGCGCTGGCCCGGCTGAATGTCGATGAGGAACATGTCCGGCGCGGTCGGGCCGATCTGCACGGCAAAATCCTCGAGCAGGTTCGCCTGCAGCGACCGCACGCCGAGAATGAAGAACGTCCCCAGGCCCACGGCCAGGAGGATCACGCGGGTCTGATTGCCCGGGCGGACAACGTGCAGCACCGCCTGCCGCAGCGCGAACGAGCGGGAAAAGCGCAGCGGCTGCACCGCCCAGATGAGCGCGAGGCCAGCGGCGTGCAGCACGAGCGCGGTGGCCACGAAGCCACCGGAGAGCATGAGGCCGACGCTGAGCGAACCCGCCTGCCAGGCGGCCACGCCGACGAGCGCCGCGGCGACGGCGCCGGTCACGCCCCACTTGAGCCAGTCGATACGGCCGGTCCGCGGCACGTCGTTGCGCAGCAGCAGCGAGGGCTTGACCTGCCGGACCTCGAGCAGCGGCACGACCGAGAAGAGCAGCGACACCAGCACGCCGATCGCCAGCCCCTGCCCCACCGCCGACGCGCTCAGCCCGTAATCGATCTGCAGCGAGCCGGCGGCGCTGCCGACGAAGGACGGGACCGCCGCAATCACGGCGGCGGCGAGCGCGACGCCGAGCGCGCTTCCGGCGGCGCCGAGCGCCAGCACCTGCGCCATGTAGATCGCGAGCACGCGATGGGACGTGCCGCCAAGGCACTTCAGGATGGCGATACTGCGCACCTTCTGCTGGACGAACACCCTCGTCACGCTCGAGACGCCGATGCCGCCGAGGATCAGGATGACCAGCCCCACCAGGCTCAGGTAGTTCTCGGCACGTGTGAGGTCCTCGCCGATGCGGTCCGCATTCTGCCAGTAGCCACGCGACCGGACGAACCGGTTCGCCAGCGCCTCCGTGAGCGTCGCGCCGACTTCACGCACAGTCGCCTCGGGCGCCCGCAGCAGCAACTGGTAGTTGGCGCGGCTGCCGAAAGAGAGGAGCCCGGTCGCCTGAAGGTCCGCGTAATCCACCAGGACGCGCGGACCGAGGCTGAACCCGCCCAGGCTGCGGCCGGGTTCGGTGGCGATGACGCCGCGAATCTCGAAGGGCTGCGCGCCAATGAGGATGCGATCGCCGACGCGCAGATCCAGCTGCGCGAGCAGCTCGGGGCGCACCAGCGCCCCGCCGCCCCGCAGACGATCGTGTGAGTAGGTGCCGTCGCGGAGCGTGAGCGTGCCGTAGAACGGAAACGCGGACTGGACGGCTCGCAGCTCCACCATCCGCGCCACCGGCCGGCCGTCGGCCGCACGAACCATCGTCGCGATCTCCACCGCCTCGGTCGTTTCCGACACGCGGCCCGCCCGCTGCTCGCGCGCGACGATCTCCCGCACCTCCGGGGCCATGGGCGCATTGCTGGACAGCAGGATGTCCGAGGCGATCAGCGACCGCGTCTCGCGCGCGAGCGCACCGCGGACGTTCTGGATCACCGACCGCAAGGCGACGATCGACCCGACGCCAATCGCGATACAGACGAAGAAGAACAACAGGCGCCGCCACGACGCACGGATCTCGCGCAGCGCCATCACCAGGATGAACGTCATCGCGGCGCCCCCACCGGCACGTCCACCGGCCGCCCGTCGCGCAGCGTCAGCCGCGTGTCCGCCAGCGCCGCCAGTTCCTGGTCGTGCGTCACCAGCACCAGCGTGGCCCCACGGGTGCGCCGGACGTTCAGCAGCAGGTCGAGAATGATCCGCCCGGTGCCGGAATCGAGGTTGCCGGTCGGCTCGTCGGCCAGGACGATGGGCGGGTCGTTGGCGAGCGCCCGCGCAATCGCAATGCGCTGCTGCTCTCCGCCCGACAGCTGCGATGGATAGTGATGCGCGCGGTCGGCGAGCCCCACCTCGCCGATGAGTTGCCGCGCGCGGGCCATCGCATCGCGCCGCCCGACGATCTCCATCGGCACCGAAATGTTCTCCACCGCCGTCAGCGACGGCACGAGGTGGAAGAACTGAAACACGAACCCGATCTTCTCCCCGCGCAGCTTCGCCAGCCCGTCCTCGCTGAGGCTGGTGATGTCGATGCCGTCGACGAGGATTTTCCCCGTCGACGGTGCGTCGAGGCCGGCGAGCAGCCCGAGCAGCGTGGACTTGCCGCTGCCCGACGGACCCACCACGGCGACGAACTCGCCCGACGCGATCGAGTAGTCGAGGGGATGAAGAATGGTGAGCGGGTGATCCCCGCTCTGGACAGTCTTGGAGACGCCCCGAAGCTCGATCATCGGGACCCGGTGGCCGCCGCCGGCGTCGCGGCCGCGGCCGTCAGGAGGGGTTCGAGAATAGGCCACAGCTTGTCAGCTACGATCACGGCGCCTTTCGGGTTCGGATGGATGCCGTCGGCGATGTTGAGGTCGGGGTCGCCGGCCACGCCGTCCAGGTAGAACGGCATCAGCGCCAGGCGATGGGCTTTGGCGAGGGCCGGAAACGTGTCCCGGAACTCCGCCGTGTAGGAGGCGCCATAGTTCGGCAGCGCCTCCATGCCGACCAGCAGCACGGCGATGCCGCGCGCCTGGGCGCGCGTGATGATCTCCTCGAGGTTGTGCTTCATCGACGCCACCGGCAGACCGCGCAGGCCGTCGTTGGCGCCGAGCGCGACCACCAGGATGCGGACGTCGCCGCTGAGCGACCACTCGAGGCGGCTCAGCCCGCCCGCCGACGTGTCGCCCGAGACGCCAGCGTTGATCACTTCAAACGGGTAACCCTCGCGGGTGAGGCGCGCCTGCACGAGCGCCGGCACCGCCTCCGATTTCTCGAGCCCATAGCCAGCCGTGAGGCTATCCCCCAGGAAGACGATGCGCGGCGCGGCGGCGGCCGGCGTGGCAGGCCGCGGGACGCCGTCGCTGGTGCGCGGGGGGGCGGCCGGTGCCTGGACGGACGCGGCGGGTGCCGCGGCGCGTGGGCTGGCGGGCGCGGCCGCCTCGCGGCCGCATCCGGCCAGGCCAGACGCCAGACCCGCGACCCCGCACGCGATGACCGCCGCGCGCCACACGACACCGCCGATGCGCGCGCGTCCCGCTGTCTTCATGTGTCCCAATCTCATTATGTTATAAGGACCTACGACGTGACCACGTTCACCATCGCCCCCGGGCCGCTCGGCACGGCCTTCGAGGACGCGTGCACCCGCCTCGACCGTCTGTCATTTGCCGAGGCGCTGTGGAACCAGCGGCCCGAAGCGTTCACCAAGGATCCCGCGGTCCAGCGGTTGATCGCGAACCGGCTCGGATGGGTCCGCGTACTCGATTTCGCCGCCACGCACGTGGACCGGCTGCGGGCGTTTGCCGGGAGCGTCCAGGCCGCGGGCTTCGGCGACGTGCTGCTCCTGGGCATGGGCGGGTCGAGCCTTGCCCCCGAGGTCATCTCACGCGTGATCGGCGTCGCGCCCGGGTATCCGCGATTCCGCATGCTCGATTCGGTGGATCCCGACGCAGTACGCGCCGCGATGGCCGACACCCGCGGCGTGTTGTTCATCATCGCCAGCAAGTCGGGTTCGACGATCGAGCCCACCGTGCTGGCGGCCGAAGCCCGGCGACGGAGCCGCGAAGCCGAGGCCGCGCGGTGGGGCGGCAACGCCGTGGCGATCACGGATCCGGACACGGTGCTGCAGGGCCAGGCGACGCGCGAATCGTTTCGCGACGTATTCGTCAATCCGCCCGACATCGGCGGCCGCTACTCCGCCCTGTCACTCTTCGGCCTGGTGCCGGCCGCGCTCATGGGGGTGAACCTCGACACGCTGCTTGGCCACGCGGGCGACATGGCCGACGCGTGCCGCCGGGCCGGATCCGCCACCAACCCCGGGCTCGCGCTCGGCGCGTTGATGGCCGCCAGTGCACAGCAGGGGCGCGACAAACTGACGCTGCTCGTGCCGCCGCGCCTCGCGTCGCTGGGCCTCTGGGTGGAGCAGTTGGTCGCCGAGAGCACGGGGAAGCAAGGGGCCGGAGTGGTCCCGATCGCGGGCGAGGACGCCGCGGCGCCGTTTGCTTCCGACCGCGTGTTCGTCTCGATCTCGCTGGGCGATGACGCGCCGGACGCCTCGGTCGTGGCCCGGGCCAAGGCATCGGGGGCACCGATCATGGAGTGGCGCATGCCGTCGCCGCTCTCGCTCGGCGCCGAGTTCTACCGCTGGGAAATCGCCACGGCCGCGGCGGGCGCGCTCCTCGGGATCAACCCGTTCGACGAGCCCAACGTCTCGCAGGCGAAGGACGCCACCCGATCGCTGCTCGACGTGTATCGAGCCCAGCGTCGCCTGCCGGTGCCCGAGGCTCACGCGACCGTGGAGGGTGCCCGCATCACTCTCAGCCACACCTCGCTCGAGTCGGCCGGGACCGAGCCGCTGTTGGCGGTCCTGAGTGCCAGGCCACCCGATTACCTGTCGGTGCTCGCCTACGTGCCGCCCGACTCCGAACCGTTCGAATCGGCGCTACGCCAGGTACGGGCCGCGCTGGCCGCCCGCACCGGCTGCGCCAGCATGTTCGGATACGGGCCCCGATACCTGCACTCCACGGGGCAACTGCACAAGGGCGGCCCCAACACGGGCGTGTTCCTCGTGATTACCGCGGATCCCGAGGCCGACCTGCCAGTGCCCGACGAGTCGTTCTCGTTCGGTGTGCTCGAGATGGCCCAGGCGCTGGGCGACTTCCAGGCGCTCGACCGGACGGGCCGGCGCGCCGTGCACGTGCACCTCCCGCGCCGGGATCCGCAGCTCCTCAAACGGGTCGTCGAGCGGCTCCTGGGACGCTGACGCGGCCCTGACCCCTCGGGGCCTGCGCCGCCCGAAGGCGGCCCCCACGACTACTTGCTGCGGCGCAGGACGACGGCGGTCACGTTGTCGGTGGCGCCGTTGGCGACCGCGGTCGAGACGAGCGTCTCGGCGAGCGCCGGGACCGCCACGTCGGCCGACAGCAGTTCCTCGATCAGATCCGACCGCAGGACGCCGTGCAGACCGTCGCTGCAGAGGAGCAGCGTGTCCCCCGGCTCGAACCCGTGCTCCTCGGCATGCGGCGCCAGGTCGGCGCGCGTCCCGACCACGTCGGTGAGGACGTGGCGCATCGGGTGACGCTCGATCTCGCCCGGCGTCATCGCCACGCCTTCGGACAGCAGCTTCGCAATCCACGAGTCGTCTTTGGTCAACTGCGTCAGGCGCCCGGCGCGCAGGCGGTAGATACGGCTGTCGCCAACGCTCGCGAGGATCGCGCCAGTCGGGGTCACCAGCGCCGCCGCCACCGTCGTGCCCATGCCGGCGCACTCGGGCCGCCGGGCCGCGGTGTCGAGAATGTTGCGGTTGGCCGCGCGGACGGCGTCTTCCAAGCTGCCCGCCGAGGGTTCATCCTCGTCGCTGACGAACGTCCGGATCGCCTCGACGGCCAACCCCGCCGCCACCTCGCCGGCGTTGTGACCGCCCATGCCGTCGGCGACCACGAACACGCCGCCCGTCATGTCGATCAGAAACGCATCTTCATTGCTCGCACGCGGACCCGGGTGGGTCACGCCGTGCGCCATCACACCCATCGCCGAGGATTATAGTCGCCGCCCGAAGAGTGGAGCCCTCGACTGGGTATACTCCGACCGTGGCCACCTCCACGGTCCAGGCCGCGCTGGCCCGGGCGGCATCAGCCCTCGAACGCGGCCGGGGCGCCGAAGCGGTTCAGA
>DATMDI010000384.1:0-6995 GCA_035557875.1 Vicinamibacterales bacterium | reverse complement strand
GTCACGCCCGGCAGGACGGCGCCGGACGTATCGCGGACGACGCCGGTGATCGAAGCCTGCGCCCAAGCGGCCACAGGCAATGCCAGCAATCCGGCAACGACATAGGCGATGACATAGATCCGGCGCGTTGTGCGCATTGGTGATTCCCTCCATTTCGCCTGGCCACCCACGCTCCAGCCAGCGTGGGCGGGATTCTAGGAGCGCCCCCCCCCAAACAGGGGGCAAAAACCGATCAAATCTCCCCTTTGATGGACGCTTGACCGTTTGCGCAAAAGACGGCAGATTCATCAGACTCACACCCCCAGCGACCATGCCAGAGATCACAATCGGACCGTTCACGCTCGACACCGCGAGCGGCCGCATGCTGCGCGACGGCGCCGAGATCCGCCTGCGGCCTCAGGCGTTGCAAGCGCTCGAGGTACTGCTCAGGCACACCGGACGGCCCGTGTCGTACGAGCAGATGATCGCGGAAGCGTGGAAGGGCACGCACGTGTCGAAGCACACCGTAGACGTGACCGTCGGCGAGGTGAAGAAGACGCTCGGCGCGTACGGACGGTGGATTACCCACCGGCCCAAAGCCGGCTATCGCCTCGAGGTGCCGACGTCGGAAGAGCTGGTGCGCAAGGGCTGGCACTTCTACAACCGCCGCACCCGCGAGGGCGCCGAACGCGCGATCGAGTGCTTCGAGCACGCCGCCGCCGAATGCCCGGGCGACGCGCGCGCCTTCGAAGGCCTCTCGACGTGCTACCTGATGCTGGCGACCTTCGGGATGCAGTCGCCCGGCGACGTCTACCCGAAGTTCCTCGAGACCCACGAGCAGGCCGCGGCCGTCGGCGGCCTGCGCCCGGAGCTGCGCTGCAACCGCGGACATGGGCTGCACCTGTTCGAACAGCAGCTCGAGGCGGCCGAGGTCGAGCTCCTCGCCGCCATCAAGGAGAAGCCGTCGCACGGCGCCACCTACGTCCGCGCCGCTCTCCTCTACGTCACCATGAACCGCCTCGATGACGCGGCCGCGATGCTCGACCAGTGCGCGCTCAAGGATCCGCTGGTGCCGACGCTGCCGGCCACGGCAGTGCTGCTGCGCTTCTGGCGCCGCGATTTCGACGCCGCGATCGCCTACGGCAAGCAGGCGATCGAACTGCACCCTTATCTGCAGATCGTCCGGGTGAACTACGCGCAGGCGCTCGAATTCTCAGGACGCCTGCCCGAGGCGCTCGCACAGTACAAGCTGGCGTCGGTCATGTCGCCGGACCTGCCGTGGCTGCGCGCGCTCGAGGGCACGTGCCTCGCCAAGATGGGACGGACGGGCGAGGCTCGCGAGATCCTCGACGAGCTCGAACATCTGCGGCGCTCGGAGTACGTGGACGCGTTCTATCAGTCGGTCTTCCGCGAAGCGCTCGGCCACCGCGCCGAGGCGCTCAACGAGCTCGAACGGGCCGACGACGAGAACTCGCCGTTCCTCTACTCGATGAACGTCGACCCCAAGATGGACGTCTTCCGCGCCGACGCGCGGTATCAGCGGCTCGAAGCGGGACGGTCGTCCAGAAGCACGCGCGCCTGAGCAGGGGGCCTCTCCACCGTGTAGGTGAAGAACCCGATCATCATTTCTTCCCAGGTCTGGTCGCCCCAGCGGACGGTGGCGGCGGCATCGGGATTCGCCTTGTTGGCGGCCGAGTTGTCGAAGTGGGCGGCGACGTGGAGCTTCGAGCCCTTCGGCAGCAGGATTGGCTGCGCGAGCCAGTAGTCGGTCTGCCAGCCGAAGTCGAAGCGCGGCACGCGCAGCACGATTTCCTGCCGGCCGTCGGGATAGGTGGCCGTGTAGGTCATGTCCTTGCCGCGCAGGTGCATGTGCGGGTGCATGGTCCACACCTTCACGTCTTCGCCGAACGTCGCTTCAGCCTCCACCGGGTGATGGCTGGCGCCGCCAGGAATCGCGAACAACGGGTTGGCAATCGCGGCGGTCCGGATCTCCTGCGCCGGCGGCTCCTTCGAGAAGATCAGTCCCAGCCGCGACCGATCGCGGCCCGCGGTGCCGTTGGTCGTGTAGTGCACCTGGAAGATCAGCGTCGAACCGGCCGGGATCTTCTTCGCCATCCCGGGCAGGTATACCGGCGCGTCCTCGCCGACCGCCCAATTGACCAGCATGTTGTCGGTCGTCCGTGACGCGGCGGGCGGGGGCGCGACCGCCCCTGCCGCCGGAGCGGGACGCGGCGCCGGCGCCAGCGTCGCCGCACTGGCGGCGAGAATCGGCCGGATACTCACCACGGCCTGGCGCGGCCGCGGCTGCGGCTCGCGGACGTAGACGATGATGTGGTGTACGTGCGCGCGATCGCCGGCGCGCACCTCCCCCGCCTGCATCCACCGGTCGTCGGTGAAGTTGGTGGGCACCTCGAAGTACTGGTAGTCGATGGTCCCTCGCGCCGGCACTTCGAAGTCGGCGGCCATCTCGAACACCTGATCCGGCTTGCCGATCTGCCACCCCTCGGCGAACTTCGGCCGGGCCGGCAGATCCTTTGGGTTGCCTTCCGGCGCACCGCCATCCACCCAGCGGACGATAGTGTCGATCTCGGCCTGGCTGAGACTCGGGTTGTTGCGGAACGTGCCGTAGCTGCGGTCCGCATGCCACGGCGGCATCGCCCGCGCCGCCACCTTCTCGCGAATCGCGCCAGCCCACGGCCGCACGTCCTTGAACGACAGGAGCGACATCGGCGCTACTTCGCCGGGCCGGTGACACGCCGCGCACTTGGCGAAGACGATCGGCGCCACATCACGGCTGAAGGTCAGCGTCGGGGCGGCGGGCGCTGCAGCACTCTGGGGCGCGCCGCCGGCTGCGACGAGCGCCGTTCCCACAGAGACCAGGGTCATTGCCAGGGCCAGAGTCTTGTAGGTCATGGCCCGGAGTCTAAACCCGCGTCTAGGTCCTTGGGGCGCCTTGACCTCTTTTTGCTGGGGCTGGGTGTAGGATCCGTCCGGCGGAGGCACGGATGACGAGTGCACGAAGGGCGCTAACCGCCCTGGCAGCGGTAGGATGGCTCGCCTGCGGGGTGTCGGCGATCGCCCAGGGCAGCGACAAGTTCACGGCGCGGCTGGCCTGGGTGCCCACGGCCGGCGTAGAACGCGTGACCGGCAAAGGGTCCGCGACGGCCACCCTGTCGGGCCGCGCGCTGACGGTCACCGGGTCGTTCGAGGGGCTGGGGGGACCGGCCACCGTGGCCCGCCTGCACGAGGGGATCGCCAAGGGCGCCCGGGGGCGCGCCGTGACCGATCTCACGATCACCAAGGCGACGAGCGGCACCATCAGCGGTTCGGCGACGCTCACGCCCGAGCAGGTCGAGGCGCTCCGGCAGGGCAAGCTCTACATCCAGATTCACGGCGACAAGGGGCTCGCGCCCGACGGCGCGAACCTGTGGGGATGGCTGCTCCGATGAGACGACTGACGCTGCTCCTCAGCGCGCTGCTGGTCGCGAGCCTGTCGCTCGTGACCGCCGGTCAGGCGCCGACCGCCGCGCCGTTCACGGCCGATCAAGCCGCCGCCGGACGCACGGCCTACGAGACCACGTGCTCGGGCTGTCACGGCGCGAACCTCGCCGGACCGCCGGCACTGGCCGGCACTTCGTTCCGGGTCGGCTGGGGCAGCCGCACGACGCGGGATCTGCTCACCGCCATCCAGGCGATGCCGCCGGAGCAGCCGGGCGGCCTGCCTGAAGCCACCTATCTCGCGATCGCCGCGTACATTCTGCAGTTCAACGGCGCGGCACCGGGCACGCAGGTGCTCACGACGAACACCGCGGTCCCGATCGGCGCGTTCCTGACCGCGGCTGCCGCGCCCGCGGCGGCCGGCCAGGCGCCGGCGGGACGTGGCGCGGGCCCGGCCGCTCCGGCCGCGGGCGGCCAGGCCGCCGGCGCGCGTGGGCGCGGCCAGCCGGCGCCGCCGGTCCTGGGCCTCACCGTCACGGGCGAGATTCGCAACTACGCGCGCGTCACCGACGAGATGCTGCGCAACCCGCCGGCCGGCGACTGGCCGATGCTGCGCCGGGATCAGGCCGCGAGCGATTTCAGCCCGCTGAACCAGATCACGCGCGACAACGTCGGGCAGCTCCAACTCGCCTGGGTGGCGCCGATGAGCGAGGGGGGCACCAACCAGCCGTCGCCGCTCGCGCACGACGGCGTCGTCTTCCTCAACAACAGCAACGGCATCATCCAGGCGCTCGACGGCAAGACCGGCGATCTGATCTGGGAGCAGCGCCTCGGCGTCAACCCGGCGATGCGCGGCATGTCGCTCTATGAAGACAAGCTGTATCTCGCGCTCAGCAACGCGCACCTCGTGGCGCTCGAGGCGCGCACCGGCAAAGTGGCGTGGGACATGGCGATGCCCGACGGCCGCGGCAGTTCCAGCGGCCCGATCATCGCCAAGGGCAAGGTGATCCAAGGCATGGGCGGCTGCTCGGCCTATGTCGAGCAGAAGTGCTTCATCAGCGGCTACGACGCCGCCACCGGCAAGCAGCTCTGGCGCTTCAACACGGTGGCGATCGACGGGCAGCCGGGCGGCGACACCTGGGGCGCGCTCTCGAGCCTCTACCGCGCCGGCGGCGAGACGTGGATCACCGGCAGCTACGACCCCGACTTGAACCTCACCTACTGGGGCACGGCGCAGGCCAAGCCGTGGATGCCGGTGAGCCGCGGGATGTACGGCCTCGACAAGGGGCTCTACACCAGCGCCACCGTGGCGCTCGACGCCGACACCGGCAAGCTGGCGTGGCACTTCCAGCACGCGCCCGGCGAAGCGCTCGACCTCGACGTCGTGTTCGAGCGCGTGCTCGTGGACAGCGCCGGTCAGAACCTGGTCTTCACGGTCGGCAAGGACGGCGTCCTCTGGAAGCTCGATCGCAAGACCGGAAAGTACCTGGGCCACAAGGAGACCGTCTTCCAGAACGTGTGGGAATCGATCGACGTCAAGACCGGAGCGCCGCGCTACCGGCAGGACATCATCGACGCCGAGGTCGGCCAGTGGATCGACGGCTGCCCGAGCACCGAGGGCGGCCACAACTGGCAGGCCATGAGCCACCACCGCACCTCGAACACGCTCGTCATCCCAATCAGCCAGAGCTGCATTGCGATTCGCGCGCAGCGCATCGAGCAGAAGCCGGGCGGCGGCAGCGCCGGCGGCGCGGACCGGCGCTTCTACGAGATGCCGGGCACCGACGGCAACATCGGGCGCCTCGGTGCCTTCGACGTGAACACGCTCGCCGAGAAGTGGGCGATCCAGCAGCGCGCGCCGTTCCTGACCGCGGTGCTGACCACGGCGGGCAACGTGGCCTTCGTCGGCGATCTCGATCGCAGTTTCAAGGCGATCGACATGACCAACGGCAAAGTGCTGTGGCAGACGCGGCTGGCGACGTCGGTGCAGGGCTTCCCCATCACCTTCACCGCTGATGGCCGTCAGTACGTCGCCGTGACCACCGGCCTCGGCGGCGGCAGCCCGCGCCTCGTGCCGTCCACGATCGCTCCTGAGATTCGCGTGCCCACCACCGGGCAGGCGTTGTACGTGTTCGCCTTGCCTGAGAAGAGGTAGACATGGTGCTTCGACGACGAGCCCTCCTTGCCACCTTCGGATTGACGATCTTTTCGACTCTGACCGCCGCATCCACGCAGGCAGCGACGTGTGAAAGCCTCGCGTCGCTCGCGCTGCCGAACGCCACGATTACGGCCGCCGAGGCGGTGGAGGCCGGCGCGTTCTCGCAGCCCGGTGGTCGCGGCGGCAACGCGTTTGCGGACCTTCCAGCGTTCTGCCGCGTGGCCGCCACGCTCAAACCGACGGCCGACTCGGACATCAAGATGGAAGTGTGGCTGCCGGCGCCGCGCGCCGCAGGCGCGCCTGGCAATACGGCATGGAACGGCAAGTTCCTGATGGTCGGCAATGGCGGCTGGAACGGCAACATCGATCGCAACGCGCTCGCGACGGGACTCCTGCGCGGCTACGCCGCGGCCAGCACCGACACCGGCCACGAGGGGGGCGGCGGACCGTGGATGGCGAACCCCGAGAAGCTGATCGACTTCGGCTACCGCGCGGTGCACGAGACGACCGCGAAGGCGAAGTCGCTCGTCAACGCCTACTACGGCAACGCCGCGCGGCTTTCCTACTTCCAGGGCTGCTCGGCGGGTGGCCGGCAGGCACTCAAAGCGGCGCAGAAGTTCCCCGCCGACTTCGACGGCATCGTCGCCGGCGCGCCCGCGCTCAACACCACCGGACGCGCGATCTTCGCGGTGTACGCCGCGCAGGCGCTGCGCAAGGAAGAAGGCAGCTACATCCCGTCCACCAAATATCCGGCCATCCATCGGGCGGTGCTGGAGGCGTGCGACGTAAAGGACGACGTGAAGGACGACGTGCTCGAGAACCCGCGCGCCTGCACCTGGGACCCGAAAACGATCGAGTGCAAGGCCGGCACCGACGACGCGTCGTGCCTCACCCCAGCGCAGGTGGTGGCCGCGCGCGCCCTCTACCAGCCGGTGAAGAACGCGCGCACCGGGAAGCTGATCTTCTCAGGTCTCGAACTGGGGAGCGAGATGGGCTGGAGCACGTTCGGCAGCCAGCAGGCGTTTCCGATCGCCACGCAGATGTTCCAGCAGATGATCTTCAAGAACCCGGCGTGGGACTACAAGACGTTGAACTACGACGCCGACATCGCGCTCGTGGACAAAATCGAGAACGGCAACATCAACGCGATGGATGCCAACCTCCAGCCGTTCCTCGCGCGCGGCGGGAAGCTGATCCAGTACCACGGCTGGGCCGACCAGCAGATCCCGCCGGGCACCAGCCCCGAGTACTACCAGGCCGTGGTCGAGCGGGCCGGCGGCGCCGACAAGGTGAAGAGCGGCTACCGCCTGTTCATGGTGCCCGGCATGGGCCATTGCGGCGGCGGCGACGGGACCGCCACCTTCGACATGCTGGCGGCGCTCGACCGCTGGGTGGAAAAAGGCCAGGCGCCGGACTCGAT
>DATMDI010000383.1:0-5026 GCA_035557875.1 Vicinamibacterales bacterium | reverse complement strand
GGAGCCTCTGCCTCGATCTTCGGGCTGCTCGGCGCGGTGGTCTACTACGGCCGGCGCTCGGGTAGCAGCTCGGCGTCGAGCCAGGCCTGGTCGTACGCCGTGTCCGCTGGAGTCATGGGCTTCATCCTTCCGGGTGTGGATAACGCGGCCCACGTCGGCGGGTTTGCCGGCGGCTACCTGGCCGGACGCCTGCTGGATCCCCTCAAGCCCGAGCGCATCGATCACGTCGTGATCGCCGTCATCTGCCTCGGGATCTCGGTGCTGACGCTCCTGGTGCCGATCGCCCGGGCGATCGTAACGATCTTCTTATGAGCGTGGCCGCTCCGCAGATCGGCATCGGCCGCATGATCGTCGCAGTCCTGGGTGCGCTGGCGCTCTTCTCACTGCTCACGCAACAGCTCGAGTACACCCTGGTGAACGCAGTGGGAGGCGACACCGTCAAGGACACCGCTTCATACATGGCCGTGTTGACCCGGCCGTGGATCCTCATGCTCAAAGTGGTGCTCAACGTGCTGCTGGCGTTGCTCGCGGGCTACGTCACCGCGAGGATTGCGGGTGCTCGCGAAGTGCCGCTGGCCGGTATCGCCGCCGCGGCCGTGACCGTGACCCTCGCCCTGGGGCTCGTCAGCGGGCCCTACGCCGCCCTGCCGTTGTGGATTCGTCTGCTTCTACTGGTCACGACCGGCCCGGCGATGGTGGCCGGCGCCTGGGTTCGAATGCAGGCACGGCTGGCCATGGAATCCACACCGGCGCCACCGGCCGCGGTCGGGCCCACGCCGGGCCCGAACGCCGGCAGGGAGACGCCGTGAGACTGGCCTATCAGGGAGAGCCGGGCGCCTACAGCGAAGCCGCCGCGCGCGTGTACGGCGGCACCCGCGTCGAGACCATGCCGTGCAAGTCGTTCGACGACGTGTTCGCAGCCGTGGCCGAGGCGCGCGCCACGCACGGGGTGTTGCCGCTCGAGAACTCGATCGGCGGCACGATCCATCGCAACTACGACCTGCTGGTCGAGCACGACCTGTCGATCACCGGCGAAGTGGAGCTCGACGTCGTGCACTGCCTGCAGGCCCTCCCCGGCACCAGGCTCGCCGACGTGACGATCGTCTATTCGCACCCGCAGGCGCTGGCGCAGTGCGAGAAGTATCTCAAGGCGCTGGGCGTCACCGTCGAGGCCGTCTACGATACCGCCGGCGGGGCCAAGCTGGTAGCCGAGCAGAAGCTCGCGGGCGCCGCGGCGCTGGCGTCGCGGCGGGCGGCCGAGGTATTCGGGCTCGAGGTGCTGCAGGAAGCCGTGCAGGACTACGAGTTCAACATCACGCGCTTCGCGATCATCGGCGGCACGCCGTCGCCGGGCGCCAACAAGACGACGCTGGTGTTCGCGCTCCCGAGCACGCCGGGCGCGCTGTTCAAGGCGCTGAGCGTGTTCGCCCTGCGCGAGATCAACCTGTCGAAGCTCGAAAGCCGTCCGATGCGTGGTCGGCCGTGGGAGTACTTGTTCTACATCGAGGTGGACGCACGCGCCGACGAGCCCGCGTGCGCCGAGGCCATCACGCTGCTCGGCGACTTCGCGCAGATGCTGCGCGTGCTCGGCACCTACAAGGGCGCCGAGCGGAAGTGGGCGAAGTGAGCGCATCCGAGCGCCGAACCGGTCACGCTTCTCCAGGGAGACGACTATGCGCACCGCACAGCTACTCCTCGCCGGCATGATCGGCCTGGCGGCGGGCGATCTGTCCGCTCAATCGACGCGATCGATGGGGGCACTGGCCGTTCGCGACCAGGCGCCAACTGACAAGGCCGCCGACCTCACGCACGAAGACCTGATTGCGGTGGCCAAGGCGATGCCGGGCAAGGACCTCGCCACGACGCGGCTGCTCGAGGGCGGCTTCTACAGCGTGAACATCCGCAGGTTGACAGGAGCCGAAACGGCACACGTGCATCCGACGTCGCTGACGATTTACGTGGTCCGGGAAGGATCGGCTACGTTGGTCACGGGCGGCACGATCGTCGATGCCAAGGGCCAGCCGGTGGCTCCAGGGAGAGCGGGCGACGACCTCAGGGGCGGGGTCGCCCGCACCGTCAAGGCCGGCGACATCATCGTCACGCCTCCCGGCGTGCCGCACTTCATGCGCGACGTGAAAGATCACATCGTGTTCATGAACCTGGTGTTCGAGCGCGGAAAGTAACGGCTAGAAGCCGCGCTTGAGCTGTTCCTGGAGCTTCTCGCGGTAGCCGCGGCTCAGGGTCAGGCGCGTGCCGTTCTGCAGGATGACCACGTGTTCGCCGTTGAACCAGGGCTGCAGTTCCTTCACCCGCTCGGTGTTGACGATGCGCGAACGGTGGATGCGCACGAAGCGGCGCCCGTCGAGCCGGGCTTCCATGCGATTCATGGTCTCGCGGAAGAGATGCGACTCCTCGCCGAGGTGCAGCCGCACGTAGTTGCCGGCCGCCTCGATCCAGTCGATCTGATCGGTGCGCAGGAAGAACACGCGGCCGCCAGACTTCACTACCAGGCGGTCGAGCCGCGTCGGACCCGGTTCGGTCTTGATGTCGTGGACCAGGGCCAGGAGCCGGCGGCCGAGATCGCCGGCCCGCCGCCGTTCGAGGATCGCGCGCGCATGCTGCAGCGTCTGCTGGAAGCGATCGCGCCCGAACGGCTTCAGCAGGTAGTCGAGCGCATGCACCTCGAACGCTTTCAGCGCGTACTCGTCGTAGGCGGTGATGAAGATCACGGTCGGCATCCGCTCCGCCCCGACCGCCTCGATCACCTCGAAGCCGTTGTGGCCGGGCATCTGCACGTCGAGGAACACCAGATCCGGAGCCTGGTTGTGGATCGCGGTCACGGCCTGGGTACCGTCGCCGCACTCGCCCACCACCTCCACGTCCTCTTCGTGCTGGAGCAGCGACAGCACGCGGTCGCGCGCCATCGGTTCGTCGTCCACGACCAGCGCTCGAATCTTGTTCATGCGACGCTCCGTGACTCCTCGGCGAGCTCGGCATCCGCCGCAAACGGAATGACGATCGTCACCGCCAGCCCGCCGCCCGGCGGCGTCTGGAACTCGAAGGTGTGATTGCCCGGATAGAGGTGCTCGAGGCGCGACAGCGTGTTACTGAGCCCGACGCCGGTGTTGAACGCGTCGAGCGTGTCCTGGGGCACGCCGCGGCCGTCGTCCTGCACGACCAGCTGCAGCCACTCGCCGTTGTGGTGCGCCCGCACCTCCACGCGCCCGCCGCCGATCTTGGGGCCGATCCCGTGCTTCAGCGCGTTCTCCACCAACGGCTGCAGCAGGAAATTCGGCACCGAGGCGCCGAGCGTGTCGGGCTCGATCACGAACGACACCTGCAGCCGATCGCCGAACCGGGTGCGCTCGATATCGAGATATTTGTTGATGAAATCGAGCTCGTCCTTGAGCGGCACGACCTGCGTCCCGACACGATCGAGCGTCAGGCGCAGCAAGTCGCTGAGGCGCGCCAGCATGTTGTCGGCGGCATGGATGTCGCGGTGCATCAGCGCCGAGATCGTATGCAGCGTGTTGAAGAGGAAGTGCGGATGCAGCTGCCGCTGCAGGGCCTGCAGCCGCGCCTCGGCGAGCGTGGCCTGCAGCTGCGCGGTGGTGAGCGCGCGCTCCTGCAGCTCGCGGTAGTAGTCGAAGGCGTGGCTCACCGCGATGATGGCCCAGTAGGTCATCATCTCCCAGTCGAAATAGAGGAAGAAGCGCTCGCGGACGCCGAACCACCAGTCCACCTCGCGCCCGGCGACCAGCTGCATCGTCGCCACGCGCCCGGCACCGAGCAGCATCGCGTGCGCGAAGGTGAACACGATGACCGCGGGAATGTGGACGACGAGCGCGCGGGTCCACTTGAGGCGTTCGAACCGGTAAGTACGGGCCAGCCACAGCACGAGTGGGGCGAGCAGCGCCCACGCGTACCAGTAGGAAAGGTTGAGGCCCAGCAGGATCGTGAACGGCTGCGGCTTCTCGCTGAAGAGCGCGACGTAGTTGTACGCCTGAATCGCCGAGAAGACCCCCAAGACCGTGGCGCCGAGGCCGATGAAGAGCAGCGTCCGGCGGCTCACGAACTGGTGCATAAGGGCACTATCCGGCGGAGACTGGAAGCACGTCAAGGACGATTGGCGTGACCAGTGGCAGACCCGCGGCCGCCGGTCCTGCGCGGAAGCCCGCTCACCGGCGATTCCCTGCAACTCGACACTGGGAAGGCGCATTTGGTCCCAGCATTCGTCCCCGGAAAATTCGCCGGACTACCATTGCGCGGTGCCCGTTCTGCACCTGGCCGACGCGGCCGACCCGCGCCTCACCGACTACCGCGGCATTCCGGATCCGGAACTGGCGCGCACCCGCGGGGTGTTCGTGGCCGAAGGCCGGCTGGTGGTCCGGCGTCTGCTCGCCTCACGGTTCGTCACGCGGTCGGTGATGGTCACGGCCACCGCCCTCGGCGGCGTGGCCGACCTGATCGACGCGCAGCCATGCCTCCCGGTCTTCGTCGTGGCGCAAGAGGTGATGAACGCGATCGCCGGCTTCAACATTCACCGCGGGTGCGTGGCCATCGGTGAACGTCGGCCGGCGATGCGCTGGGACGAACTGGCGAGCCAGGGGTCCTCCTTGGTCGCGCTCGAACGGGTCGGCAACGCCGACAACGTCGGTGCGACGTTCCGCGCCGCCGCGGCGTTTGGCGCCGGCGGCGTGTTGCTCGACGGCGCCTGCGCCGATCCGCTCTACCGGAAGGCGATCCGCACGTCGATGGGAGCGTCGCTCCAGGTCGGGTTCGCGGCCGGTGTGCCCTGGCCGGATGCAATCACCGGGCTCCGGGCCGACGGCTGGGCCGTGCTCGGGCTCACACCGGGCGCCGCCGAACCCCTGGCGCCCGTACTCGCATCGGTGCGAGGCCAGCGGGTGGCCCTCGTGCTCGGCCACGAGGGCGACGGGCTCACCGCCGAGGCCACGGCCGCGTGCACCCACCTCGCCCGCATCCCGATGCCGGGCGCGGTCGATTCGCTCAACGTCGCAATGGC
>DATMDI010000382.1:0-4891 GCA_035557875.1 Vicinamibacterales bacterium | reverse complement strand
CGAGTCAGGGCGCCGTTCGCGGCGCGGTGATTGCCAGCCATTACCTGCCGCCCGAGTTCGTCGCGCGGGCCAGAGGCATGACCAGCGCCTTCGAGAGCTATCAGCAGCTGCGCGTGCTCAAGGGGCCCGTCACCGGCGTCTACGTGTCGTTCTTCCTGATGCTCACGCTGATGATTCTGGTGGGCGCGACGTGGATGGGGCTCTACATGGCCAAGCGCATCACGCGGCCGGTGCAGCTGCTGGCGACGGCGGCGCACGAGATCGGAGCCGGACGGTTCGACTACCGCGTCGAGGTGCAGAGCCACGACGAGTTCGGCTCGCTCGCCGAGGCCTTCAACGTGATGGCCGGCGAGCTGGCGACCAGCCGGCAGCGTCTCGAGCGGTCGGCGGTGGAATTGGAGCGCAAGCACCAGGACGTGGAGGGGCGCCGCCGCTACGTCGAGACGGTGCTCGAGCGCATCGCCACCGGCGTCGTATCCGTGGACGCCGCCGGCCGCATCCGCACCTGGAACTCCGCCGCCCGCCGCCTGCTCGGTATCGACTCCGACGTGTCGGGCCAGCACGCGGCCGATGTGTTCGGCGCACCGGGGCTGAGCCCACTCGGCACGCTGCTCGACGACGGCACGACGGCGCGCCACACGCGGCCGCAGGACGTCTCGATCACCCGTGACGGGCGCGAGTTGCACCTGACGGTGGTCACGTCGCCGCTGCGGCGGGAGGACGGCACCCCGGAGGGAGTGGTGCTGGTGTTCGACGACGTCTCACCCCTCATCCGGGCCCAGAAGGTGGCGGCGTGGCGCGAAGTGGCCCGGCGCCTGGCGCACGAGATCAAGAACCCGCTGACGCCGATCCAGCTCTCGGCCGAGCGTCTGCGCCGCCACTTCGGGCAGGCCCCGGCGCCGGCGAAGGCCCTGGTGGAGGAGTGCGCGAGCACGATCATCGGCGAAGTGGAGTCGCTCAAGGGGCTGGTGGACGAGTTCTCGCAATTCGCGCGCATGCCGGCGCCGCGAGCCGTACCCACCGATCTGCACGCGCTGCTCGACAGCGCCCTGGCGCTCTACGATGGGCTGCTTCCGGGCGTCACCCTCGCACGGCGCTACGGTCCAGACCTGCCTCGCGTGTCGGTGGACGCGGAGCAGATGCGCCGCGTGGTACTGAACCTCGTGGACAACGCGGTGGAGGCGATGAGCCGCTCGGGCACGATTGCGATCTCGACCGAGCACGACAAGGTCAACAACCTGGTGCGTATCGTCGTGGCCGATGACGGCCCTGGCATTCCACCCGCCGAGCGAGACAAGCTGTTTCTGCCGTACTACTCGACCAAGCAACGCGGCAGCGGGTTGGGCCTGGCCATCGTGCGCCGCATCGTCGCCGAGCACGGCGGAGCGATCGACGTGGCCGACAATGTCCCGCGCGGTACGCGGTTCGTGATCGAACTGCCATGCTGACCCCTGCGTCCCCGGCCGCCTGAACCCACATGTCCTCTTCCATTCTCATCGTCGACGACGAACCCGGCGTCCGCAGCGCGCTCGGCGGGGTGCTGCGCGACGAAGGCTACAGCGTGGACGCCGTGGACAGCGGAGAGGCCTGCCTCGATCGGCTCAGCCGCCAGCCTTACGACGTGGTCGTGCTCGACATCTGGCTGCCGCGGATGGACGGTCTGGCCACGCTGGCCCGGATGCGCGAGCGGGAATGCGACGCGGAGGTCGTGATCATCTCCGGGCACGGCAGCGTCGAGGCGGCGGTGCGCGCCATCAAGATGGGCGCGTTCGACTTCGTCGAGAAACCGCTCTCGCTCGACAAGACCGTGCTGGTCGTCCGCAACGCCCTGCGCCAGCGCCGTCTGCAGGCCGAGAACCTGGCGCTGCGCGCCAAGGTCGACGCGCAGCACACGATGGTGGGCGAGAGCCTGGGGATGGCGCGCCTGCGAGACCAGATCGCGATGGCCGCGCCGTCGAACGGGCGCGTCCTCATCTTCGGCGAGAACGGCACCGGCAAGGAGCTGGTGGCCCGCAGCATCCACGCGATGAGCCGCCGGCGCGCCGCGCCGTTCGTCGAGGTCAACTGCGCTGCCATCCCCGAGGAGCTGATCGAGAGCGAGCTCTTCGGACACGTTCGGGGCGCGTTCACCGGCGCGGTAGCCGATCGCCGGGGGAAATTCGAGACCGCGCACGGCGGCACTATCTTTCTCGACGAGATCGCCGACATGAGCCTGAAGACGCAGGCCAAGGTGCTGCGCGTGTTGCAGGAGCAGGTGATGGAGGCCGTTGGCGGTTCCACCCGCATCCGCGTCGATGCGCGCGTGCTGGCCGCCACCAACAAGGACCTCACGGAGGAGATCCGCGCCGGGCGGTTCCGCGAAGACCTGTATTTCCGGCTCAACGTCGTGCCAATCTTCGTGCCGCCGCTGCGCGAGCGCCCCGAAGACATCCAGCTGCTCGCCGACCATTTCATGGCGCTGCTCGCCCGCGAGTACGGCCGCCGCCCGAAGACGTTCGAGGCCGAGGCGGTGGCGGTGCTGCGCCGCTACGCCTGGCCCGGCAACGTGCGCGAGCTGCGCAACGTGGTCGAGCGCCTGATGATCATGGTGCCGGGCGAGGTGGTCACCGCCGCAGACCTGCCGTTCCTGGGCGAGGGCTCCGTGGGCGTGGTCCGGCCGGGCGCACCGCCGGCACGCATCGGGCCGCTGCACCTGGCGCGCGACGAGTTCGAGAAGGGCTACATCCTCCACGCGCTCGCGGCGCAACAAGGCAACATGTCGCGCACCGCCGACATCCTCGGCGTCGAGCGCAGCAACCTGTATCGGAAGATGCGGCGCTTCGGGATTGCGCCGTTGCGGCGGCCGGATGACGACCAGGAGGCCTCGTGACGCAGGCAGGCCACCCGTGATGCGGATCGAGGACATCCCGACGCCGGCGCTGATCGTGGACGTGCCGGCGCTCGATCGCAACATCGCGCGCATGGCGGCGTTCTTCGCCGCCGGTGCCTGCCGGCTGCGGCCGCACGTCAAGGCGCACAAGACGCCGGCGATCGCCCGCCGCCAGCTCGCCGCAGGGTCGTGCGTCGGCCTCACGTGCGCCACCGTGCTCGAGGCCGAGGCGGTGGCCGGCTTCTGCGACGACATCCTCATCGCCAACGAGATCGTCAGCGAGGGCAAGTGTGCGCGCGCGGCGGCACTGGCTCGCGGCCGCCGCGTGACGGTTGCCGTGGACTCGAACGAAGGGCTCGAGGCGCTGGCCTGGGCCGCGCGGGCCGCGCGGGTGACCATCGGCGTGCTGATCGATCTCGACGTCGGGCAGATGCGGTGCGGTGTGGCCCCGGGCGAGGCCGCGCTGGCGCTCGCGTCACGCGCCGTGGGCACGCCGGGCCTGGTGCTGCGGGGCGTGATGGGCTACGAGGGGCACGTGCAGCCGGTGCGCGACCGCGACGAACGTGCCGCGCTGGCGCGCCGCGCCATGGCGGGACTGGTGGACACCGCGGCACGGCTGCGCGACGCGGGCCTGCCGTGCGACATCGTCTCGGCCGGCGGCACCGGCACCTTCGACATCAGCGGCCGTGTCGCCGGCGTCACCGAGATCCAGGCCGGTTCGTACGTGCTGATGGACACCGACTATGGCGAAGTGGGCGTGCCGTTCGAAGCGGCATTCTACCTGCTCGGCACCATCGTGAGCCGTCCCGCGCCCGATCGCTGCGTGGCCGACGCCGGCCACAAGTCCACGACCAAAGATCACGGCCTGCCGGCCGTGGCCGATCTCGAGGGCGCCGTCGTGACCTCGCTCAACGACGAACACGCGGTGATTGCGATTCCGCCCTCGTCGCGGGTCCAGATCGGCGACCGGGTCCGCCTTCGCCCGTCGCATACCGACCCGACCGTGAACCTTCACGACGTGCTGTACGCCGTCGAAGGGGAGCGCGTCGTGGAGGTCTGGCCCGTCACTGCGCGCGGCTATCGCCGCGCATGAGGGCCGGCGCTCCCCGCCGGTGAGGCGGGGTAGGGCGGGTCGGGAGGCCGCGCTTCGCGCGGTAGGGCCCGCCCAGGAAGCGTTCTCCTTATCCCGCCCCACCCGCCCTACTGTCGAGAGCTGCGGCGTGCCGCAGCTCTTGACAGACCTATTCGGTCGGATATCTAATTTGCTTGTGAGACTCAGTCTCAGTATCGAAACTCCGGCGCCCGCGCCCCTCTCGTACCCCCGGACCTCTCGCTCATGAAGCTGCGCACCCTGCTGTTCTGGCCTCACCTGATTGCCGGGGTTGTTGCCGGCGCCGTCATCCTGGTCATGTCGGTTACCGGAGTGCTGCTGACCTACGAGCGCCAGCTCGTGGAGTGGTCGAACAGCGACTACCAGTCCAGGCCGCCTTCGCCGGGGGCGTCGCGCATGCCCGTGGAAGCGGTCCTCGCCCGGTTCTCGGAAGCGCAGGGTGCGCCCGCGGCCGCCGTGATCGTCGGCGCCGATGCGACCGACCCAGTCATCGTCAGCGCCGGCCCCCGGACGTTCTACTTCGACGCGTACTCCGGCCGCCTGCTCGGGGAGGGTCGCCAGGGCACGCGGCAGTTCATGTCCGACCTGCGGGCCTGGCACCGCTGGCTGGCCTACGAAGGCGAGTCGCGGCTGACTGCCCGTGCGGTGACGGGCTGGTCGAATGTCGCCTTCCTGTTCATCGTGGTTTCGGGCCTGTACCTGTGGTTTCCGCGCCGCTGGACCTGGCAGCACCTGCGGCCGGTGGTGCTGTTCGCTCGTGGCGCCCGGGGCAAGGCGCGCGACTTCAACTGGCACAACGTGATCGGTGCCTGGTGTCTGGTGCCGCTGTTCATCGTCGTGATCTCCGCCGTGCCGATCTCGTTTCCGTGGGGCAACGACCTCGTCTACCGCGCGATGGGAGAGAACCCGCC
>DATMDI010000381.1:0-8267 GCA_035557875.1 Vicinamibacterales bacterium | reverse complement strand
TGTCGCTCGGGGGGCTGCCGCCCACAGCCGGCTTCATCGGCAAGTGGTACATCTTTCAGGCCGCGGTCGGCGCCGGCTACTACTGGCTCGCCATCATCGGCGTCCTGACGTCGGTGATCTCGGTGTTCTTCTACCTGCGCGTCGTGGTGATGATGTACATGTCCGAGCGCGGGACCGCCGAGGCGCCGCCACGCGTCGGCGGCCTGGGCCTGGCCGCGCTGACCCTCTCGATCGTCGCCATCGTCTACCTGGGTGTGTTGCCGACCCGGGTGCTCGACGTGGCGGCCGCCTCGATCTCCACCATCTTTTAGGTCAGGTAAGTCAGGTAGGTCAGGTAAGCCTGGTAGGAAGAGCTCTTGCTTTCTGCAAGAGATTTCCCTACCTGACACACCCGACCCACCTGGCCTACCTGACTCAGAATCCGTGTGGCACAATCCTGAGTGGTGGCGGATCCAACTGCGGAAATCAATCAGGAGTTGACCGCGCTCGAGAGTGAGTTGAGGCGCCTCGAGACCGAGTACAACATGTTCTTCGCGGGGCGGCTCAGACGTCCGCCGTGGGAGACGCGCGCCCGCGTCGAGGCCACGGTGAAGCGGCTCGATCGCACTCCGATCAACAACTACGGCGTCCGCTTCCGCTTCACCACGCTGCAGACGCGCATGAGCCGCTTCCTCGACTTGTGGGACCGTGCGCTGCGCGCGCGCGAGGAGGGCCGTCCCGGGCCGCTGATGCACCCGCGGCAGACCGAGCCACCGCCGCCCGATCCGCTCGAGGATCGCGTCGTCAAGGTCGAGACCTTCCACGACCCGCGAGACGAGGCCGAGAAGGTTCGCGCGCTGTACGAGAGCTTCGTGAAGGCGCGGCAACAGGCGGGGCAGGAACGGGTGGCGTTCGACAAGTTCGCCACGCTCGTGTCCGGCCAGGTGCGCAAGATCAGAGAGCAGGGCAGCACCGACGTGGCGTTCCGGGTGGCGTTCAAGGACGGCAAGGTGGCGCTGACGGCGCGGGCCCTGCGTGCTACGGATGAGTAAAGGGTGGGCCGGGGGAGTGAAGCTCAGGCAGGGCGCCCGGCGCCGCGTACGGCGCCGGGCAGGTCTTACGTGGTTCTAGGCGCGGGTGACGTTCCCCGCCTGCGGGCCCTTCGGGCCGTCGACGATCTCGAACTCAACCGCCTGGCCCTCTTCGAGGGACCGGAAGCCGTTGCCGGTGATGGCGGAGTAGTGGACGAATACGTCGCTTCCGCCCTCACGCTCGATGAATCCATAGCCCTTGGCGTTGTTGAACCACTTGACCTTGCCTGTAATACGCATCGTTCTTCCCTACTTGCTACGCGGCGGCGCCGGCGACCGGACGTTACCGCTGGACCGAGTGCCTGGCGAAACCACCGGCTTCGGGGCACAAAAAAAGACCGCGAGTGCTAACGCGGCCTCGGCTACGACGTTCCAGGAACCCCCCGTAACGCAGGCCTAATGCTACGGTCCTGAGTAGTCTCTGTCAAGCTAACTAGCTGAATTCACAAGCGCATGCCGCGAGCACTCATCAGTGTGTCGGACAAAACAGGACTGGTCGCTTTCGCGGCCGGGCTGGCCACCCGCGGGTTCGAGCTGGTGTCCACCGGCGGAACCGCCAAGGCACTCCAAGACAACGGTTTAGCCGTTGTGAACGTGGCGGATGTCACCGGATTTCCGGAAATGATGGATGGCCGGGTCAAAACCCTGCATCCTCGCATCCACGGCGGCATCCTGGCCCGCCGTTCCAGCGACGTCCACCTGGCCGCGGCGCAGGAGCACGGCATCGGCCTCATCGACGTGGTGGCGGTGAACCTGTACCCCTTCGCTGCTGCCGCGGCCAACCCCGCGACCCCCTTCGACGGGTTGGTCGAAGAGATCGACATCGGTGGTCCGAGCCTGGTCCGCGGGGCCGCCAAGAACTTTACGGATGTGCTGGTGGTGGTGTCGCCCGCCGACTATGCCGCCGTGCTCGAGGAGCTCGACCGGCCCGACGGCGCGCGCCAGAGTTTCCGTTTCGATCTGGCCCGCAAGGCGTTCGCGCATACCGGGGCGTACGACACCGCGATTGCCTCCGCGCTGGCCGACGTGACGGTGGAGGCGGGGAGTTTCACGCGCCGACCGTCCGGCGCGAGCGGTGCGGCGCCGCGGCTCACGGTGGGGCTGTCCAAGGTCCGTGACCTGCGCTACGGAGAGAATCCGCACCAGCCGGCGGCATGGTACGCCGAAGAGACGCCGGCCGCCCTCGGCGCCGCGGTGTTCCTGCAGGGCAAGGAACTGTCGTACACCAACCTGCTGGACCTCGACGCGGCCGCGCGCATCGTGCTCGAGTTCAGCGCGCCGTCCGCCGCGGTGATCAAGCACACCAACCCGTGCGGCGTGGCGACCGGTGTGTCGGCCGCAGAGGCCTATGTGCGGGCGCGCGACGCGGATCGGCTGTCGTCGTTCGGCGGTGTCGTCGCGGTCAACCGCGCCATCGATGTGGCGACGGCGCGCGCCCTCGTGTCCACCAAGCTCGACGCGGTGATTGCGCCCGCGGTCGAGGACGACGCCCTCGCGGTGCTGGCCCAGAAGGCGCAGATGCGGGTGGTCACCGCCGACTTTTCGGGCATGCTCGCGGGCGCCGGGCGTGAGCTACGGTCGATCCTCGGCGCCGTGCTGGTGCAGACGCGCGACCGCGTCGTCGAGGCCGCCACGCCCTGGCCGGCCGATGGCCTGCAGGTGGCGACGAAGCGGCAGCCGACCGCGGACGAGTGGACGGCGCTGCGCTTCGCGTGGCGTATCTGCGCGCACGTGAAGTCGAACACCGTGATCTTCACCGCCGCCGATCGCACGCTGGCGATCGGCGCCGGGCAGATGAGCCGCGTGGATGCGGTGAACGTCGCGCGCATGAAGGCGGCGGCGCAGGCGCCGGACCTGCTCCGCGGGTCGGTGGCCGCCTCGGACGCGTTCATCCCGTTTCGCGACGGCCTCGATGCGATCGCCGCCGCGGGCGCGACGGCGATCGTCCAGCCGGGCGGGTCGGTGAAGGATCAGGAAGTGATTGCCGCGGCCGACGAGCACGGCCTGGCGATGGTCTTCACCGGCCGGCGGCACTTCAGACACTAGTCCAACGTGGCTGCGGGTCTTCAGACCCGCCTCAAACGACGCGTGGTCGCGGCGGCCCGCTCGATGGCGTCTTCGGGCCGCCCTGGAGCTACGACGGCGTGGCTGGGGGCGCGTCGGATCGCAGCGCGGCGAATGGCAGCGTGATCAGCACCAGGAACAGCATCAGGAACTCCGAGTCGCCGAAGTTGTACTCGAACATCCCGGCGGCGAGCATCGCCACCAGGGCCGCGATGCCGGTGGCCGCGAGCACGCGGTTCTCGGCATCGCGGAACATGCGCATGAGCGAGCGGGCGAGGCTCACCACGAACCAGAGGAACACGATGAGCGCGGGAATTCCGCGCTCGGCGGCGATCTGAATCGGCACGTTGTGCAGGTGCTGGTTCACGGGCTCTACCGCCCCCGGCGCGCGGTACTGCACGTAGACCTTCTCCACCATGTTCGGACCGACGCCGGTGAGCGGATGCGCCCGGATCATGGCCACGCCGGTCTGCAGCATCGATACCCGGTCGCGGTTGCTCGGGTCCTTCAAGTCGAACACCGACGTCATGCGCCGCGTCACGGTGTCGGGCGCCAGAGCGAACGCCACGGCCACCACGACCGGGATGGCGGCGATCAGCCGGAAGTCCTTGAGGCTGAGAATGACGGCCACCGCGATGCTCGTGCCGACCCAGGCGCCGCGGCCCAGCGTCAGAAAGAGCGCCACGATGAGGGCCGGCAACAGGAGCGCCGGCCACATGCGGTCGCGCGAGCCGAACACCAGTCGGGCCAGCACGGCGGAGATGCCCAGCATCAGGAAGCCCGAAAACGTCATGTAGTGGTGGCTGATCCCTTGCGGTCGCTTGCCGAGGCTGTCGAAGTGCAGCAGCCCGTACTGGACGATGCCGTAGACCGCGCCGATGGCCGCCACCGTGATGACGACGTCGAGCACGGTGGTCGAACGCCGGCCGCGCGCGAGGTCGTACACCGCGGGGACCACGATCAGCAGCACGAGTTGCTTGTCGTCCTTGAAGCTCTCCCACGGGTCGAGCGCGAAGGCCGACGAGACCAGCGTGAGCACGCCGTAGATCAGGAGCGGTAAGAGGAACGCCGGCGCTGACGGGCGCGCGCGGTCGCGAGCGAGCAGCGCTACCCAGCAGATCAGCATCAGCGTCAGCAGGATCTGCGCCGCGAAGATCGACATCTGCAGCGACGCGACGAAGAGCAGCAGCAGCCACGTCGCGATGCGGTCGAGCGTCGGCGCGGGGTGCGGCGGCGCCATGGTGACGGTGGCGGAGGTCATGGCCGCTTTCCCGCGGTTCGTCCGGCGGCGATGGCGCGCTCGGTGGCGTTGATCACCTGCTCGGCGCTCGTCCACGTGAGGCAGCGGAAGTCGCCGGGCTCGCATACCCGCTGGTGGCACGGCCGGCATGGCAGTTGATGATCCAACGTCTCGACGAACCAACGCGGATCGCGCCACGGCTTCGACCGTTCGGGCAGCGTCGGGCCCAGCAGGGCCACGACCGGAACGGCCGTCGTCGCGGCCACGTGCAGCGGGCCGCTGTCGCCGCCGACATAGGCGGCGGCTCTCGCGATGATCGCTCTCAGTTCGTGCAGATCGAAATCTCCCAGGTCGGGCACCGACGAGCCGAGCTCGCCGAGCGACTGGCGCGCGCCCTCGGCGATCTGCCTGGCGGCGGCCGCGTCGGACGGCCCGGACGTCAAGAGGATACGACGAGCCGGGTCACGCCGCACGAGCGCCTCGGTCACGGCCTGGAACGAGGCCGGGGGCCAGCGGCGGAACGGGTTTCCGGCGCTGACGTGAATCACCACCAGCGGCGTGTCGGGGGTGATGCCAGCCGCCCGCAGCCGGAGGTCGGCACGGGCGGCCGCCGCGGCGTCGTCACCCATCTCCACGGCGTCGGTCGCCGGGTCGGGCGGCGTGATGCCGAGCGGGGTCAGGAGATCCCACTGATTGCGTACCGAGTGGCGGGGGCGCAGGTCGGGAGCGCGTGCCACCCGGCTGGTATACATCCAGCCCCGGCCCTTGATGTCGTAGCCGATCCGGCGGGTGGCCCCACTGGCCCAGGTGAGCCAGCCGCTTCGCGGCCCGCCGTGCAGGTCGATCGCGATGTCGTATTGCGCCCGGCGCAGCTGGCGCGCCAGCTGCAGGTCCGCGGCCAGCCGGGCGATGCCGCGCGGCTTGGGCGCCACGATGACCTCATCGAGGTGGGGGTTCCCGGTGACGATCGGCGCCGCGGCCGGCTCGACCAGATAACTGAGGTGGGCCTGTGGATAGCGCCGGCGAACTGCGCGGATGACCGGAGTGGTGAAGACGACGTCGCCGATGAGGCGCAGCCGGACGAGAAGGATCTTCACTCAGGTTCGATGGTCGCCTCGTCGATCAGCATTACCGGGCTGTCGTCCTTGATCGGGTACACACGATGGCACTTAGCGCACTTCAGCGCGGCGCCGTTCTTGACCAGGCTCACGGGTGTCTTGCAGTTCGGGCAGGCCAGGATTTCGAGCAGTTCCGGATCGATTGGCATCACGGTCTCCAGTAACCCGAACTATAACATCCAGCAAGGCTTCGCCTGGGATCAGCGATGACCGGCTCCCCCCGATGCGTCGAGGCGGAGCCTCGTTAGGCTAAAATCGATTGAATGTTGGTTCTCCGCCGTCTGGTCGCGTCGCTCGTTGTCGCCGGCTCACTGGCGGGAACCGCACCGTCAGCGTTCGCGCAAAGCGAGATCGATTCCTACTTCGAGTTCCTGATGGCGCGCCGCCTCGAAGGCGCCGGCGATTTCGCCGGAGCGCAGGCCGCCCTCGATCGTGCGGTCCAGGCCACGCCCCGCTCGGCCGAGCTGCGCGGGCAGGTCGCGTCGTTCCATTTGAGGCGCAGCCAGCCCGACGAAGCTGAGAAGGCGGCGCGCGCCGCGCTGGCCATCGACGAGAACAACATCGAGGCGCACCGCGCCCTCGGGCTGGTGTTTGCCGGCTACGCCGACGGCGGCGGCGCCCGCGGCGCGTCACCCGAGGTGGCCGCCTATCTCAAAGACGCCATCATCCATCTCGAGCGCGCGGCCGCCGCGGCCGCGCCCGGCGATCTGGTGTTGCACTTCACGCTCGGCCGGCTCTACCTGCGCACCGACCAGCCGCAGAAGGCGGTCGATTCGCTGAACCGCGTGGTGTCGCTCAACCCCGGCTCGGTGCAGGCGCGTCTGGCGCTTGCGCAGGCGCTCGCCTCGAGCGATAAGCTGCCGGACGCCATCGACACGCTGGCGATCATCGTGGACGAAGAGCCGCGCGTGGCCGCGGCCCTCGGTCAGTACCAGGAGCAGGCAGGCCAGTTCCGCGCGGCGGCGGCGTCGTACACGAAAGCGCTCGAAGCGCAGCCGATGAGCCGCGAGATCAAGGCCCGGCGCATCGCCGCGCTCTTCGGCGCCGGCGACCTGCCCGGCGCCGCCGCTGCGGCGGCCGACGCGCAGCGCCAGCATCCCGAGGACGCGCGCTTCCCGCGGCTGCGGGCGCGTGCGCTGTTCGACGGCGGCAGCCGCAACGACGGCCTGTCGGTGATGGAGGCGGCGGCGCGTTCGTTCCCCAAGGACTCGAACACGCTCTACCAGCTCGCGGACATGTACAAGGACGCGGGCCGCAACCCCGACGCGGAGAAGGCGTTGCGCCAGCTGCTCGCCGCCGAGCCAACCAACGCCAATGCGCTCAACTATCTCGGGTATCTGCTGGCTCTGCGCGGCGATCGACTCGACGAGGCGATCGAACTGGTACGCAAGGCGCTGGTGGCCGAGCCCGACAACGGCGCGTTCCTCGACAGCTTGGGGTGGGCGTATTACCGCAAGGGTGATCTGGGCGAGGCCGAACGCTACCTCGGCCAGGCGGCCACCCGCCTGCCGCGCAACTCCGAAGTGCAGGAGCATCTCGGAGATGTGCTCGCCAAGCGCGGCCGCCTGCCGGACGCGGTCGATGCCTGGACACGCGCGCTCGAGGGCGACGGCACCGACATCGATCGCGCCGAGATACAGAAAAAGATCGACGACGCGCGCACCAAGCTGCGGCGGTAGGTGGGGCGAGGCTGCGCACCTTCGCGATCGCCTTGCCGGCGCAGTGGTCAATTGCCCGGCTCCGCCCGCCGGTTGTGACGCTGTTCGGCGGCCTGCGTGCGCTGTGTCTGGCGTCGAGCGTCGCCGCGGCGGCGTGCGCGCCCGCCCGCCTCACTCTTCCCACTGACACGGGTTCAACGCTCCCTGATGCGGCCGGCGTACACGCGCAGGTCAGCCAGGCCTGCCGCGGCGTGCGCACCTTCACCGCCGACCTGGGGCTGTCGGGACACGCGGGGCGCACACGCCTGCGCGGCCGGGTGCTGGCCGGCTTCGAGCGTCCGGCGTCGATGCGCCTCGAAGGCGTGGCGCCGTTCGGTGCGCCCGCGTTCATCCTGGTCGCGCGTGACGGGGACGCGACGCTCCTGCTGCCGCGCGACGAGCGGGTGCTGACCGGGGCCAGCCCGCAAGACGTGCTCGGCGCCATCACCGGAGTGTCGCTCGCGCCCGCCGATCTGCACGCCATCCTCACCGGCTGCGTGGTGCCGGACCCGGCGCCGCGCGGTGGCCGGGTGCACGCCAACGGGATGGCCTCGATCGACCTCGAGGGCGGCGCGACGCTCTTTCTCACGCGCGTCAACGGCGCGTGGCAGCCGCGCGCCGCCAGCCGTCAGGGGTGGGACGTGCAGTACTCGAACTGGCAAGGCGATTTTCCCCGCAGCGTCGTGCTGCGATCGATGGCCGGCGGTCTCGACGTCGAGCTGTCGGCGGCGGTGGGCCAGCTGGAAGCGAACGTGGCGCTCGATGCGGGGGCGTTCACGGTGAAGGTGCCGCCGTCCACGACGCGGCTGACGCTCGACGAGCTCCGGGAGGCCGGGCCGTTGCGGGATGCGGCGCCAGCCGGAGACCAGCGATGAAGGCCGCGGCTCTCGCCGCGGTGGTGCTCGCGGCGATCGCGGCGCGTCAGGCGGCCCCGTCCGGGGGCGCGCCCACCTGGCGGCACGAGGTCCTGCGGTCGTTTCCGCACGACCCGCGCGCCTTCACGCAGGGGCTGCTGTTCCGCGACGGCTTTCTCTACGAGAGCACGGGCCGCAATGGCGAGTCGTCGCTGCGGAAGGTC
>DATMDI010000380.1:0-2920 GCA_035557875.1 Vicinamibacterales bacterium | reverse complement strand
CACGTGCCGCCGATCGGTTCGTTGACCTGCACCGTCACCGGCTGCGTCTTGTGGTTGCGCAGCGCCACCTCGAACTCCATCTCGTAGACGTTGGTCGAGATCCTGTCGAAGTCGGTCTGCTTCCGTTCGGCCACGACGTCGAAGGCCGTTCCGATCTTGAGGTTCAGCGTTTCGTCCTTCGGCGTGTGGTCGATGCGGTCTTCGCCGACGAACTGGGTGCCGCCGCGAGAGTCGGCCTGGTAGACCCGCACCACGCCGGCCGGCATCGGCATCCCGAGGCCGGCCTTCGCCTCGTTGGTGAACTGGTAAAACACCTGCACGTCGTCTTTGAGCGGCGATCCGGGGTGCTGAGCGTTGCGGTAGTAGAAGTCGTGGCCGTCCACGACGTAGCGCTTGCGCACGGGAAAGCCCGTGGAGCCGAGCATACTCACCTGCTTGGTCTGGTTGTTGTTGATCGACGTCTTCCGCCCCAGCGTGTAGAGGTGATAGTCCGAGAACGACTCCTGCGCCATGGCCGCCGGCGCCGCCGCGAGTTCCTGACGCGCCATCGCGTCCGCCATCTTGCCGAGCACCTGACGCACGCGGTTGACGTTGCCGGCCACGAGCTGCAATGAAGCGTTGCGGAACTGCGTGCCGCTGCCGTTGGTGACCGTCACCCAGCCGTCGATATCGGCCGACGCGTCGTCGCGGGCAACCGTCAGCACGTAGTCCGCGTTCCACGACAGCTTCGTGGCGAGGTACGCGGCCTCCACGCGATGCCGGGCCGCGCCGCCGTTCTGGAGCGACCAGATCAGGGTCGGCCGCGCGAACAGGTTGCCCGGGAGCTCCGGGAAGCGGATGTGATCGGCGTGCAAGCCGGTGACGATCTCGCCGTTGATCTGCCAGACCGGCGCCGCGTTGTAGCTGAGGAGGCGCGCGGTTACCTCCTCCTCGCGCGTGGCACCGCCATCGACGCGGTAGCGCACCAGCGTCACGTCGCGGCCGACGTACTTGCGCAGCAGCTTGTCGGGCTCGAGAAGGTCGTACTCGTAGTTCTGTTCGAGCACCCTGACCATGGACGGCTCGCTGAGCGATCGAAAGTGGACCGTGGCGGGATTGACCGTTGCGGCAATGTCCATGAACTTGAGGTCGAAGGTGCCGCGCGGCAGTTGCAGCGTGCGCACGTCGCGCACGAGCGCGAGGTCCGAGTTGTAGACGGTGAGCGCGAGCTCGTTCTGATCGTCGAGTGTGGAGGTGTCCTGTCCGCCCGCCGCCGCAGGCGCGGCGGCCAGCGCGTCGGGGCTGCGGTGTTGTGCGACGCCGATCGCCAGTGCGAAGGCGGGTACGGCCAACCAGATCCGGGCATTCATGAGCAGTCTCCTGTTCCAGGGGGCTGCCATCCGCAGCCTCTGGAGGTAGAACGGAGACGCTGGGGATTCTTGCGGTCAGGTAGGTCTGGTAGGCAATCGGCCTACCCGACCTACTTGACCTACCTGACTATTGTGGGGTCCACGTGGCGCCCTGGTCGGCGGTGTGGAAGCGGCGCCCGTCGATGGCGGTGACGGTCGCGCTGCGGGCATCGGTGGCCGCCACGGACACGAGATCGATCGCGGCTGGCGGGTTCACGCGCGCGAACCGGAGACCGTCGGTTGTCGTCAGGACGGCGCCGGCGCGGCCGACGAGCCAGCACACCGTGCCGGCGGGTGACGATCCAGCGGTGAGCACACCTGCGTCGAGCGGCAGCGTCGCCGCGGCGAAGGGTGCCGTGGCGCCCGCCGCGAACTCGATGGACATCCCGGCACGTCGCCAGCGGCTGGTGCCGTCGGCGGCGACGACGAGCAGGTCCGCGGCGCGCAGGTTGCCCGCGACGCGGGCAGTCTCGCGAAAGACGCGGGGAGCCGCACTGGCTGACGACTCCTGCCGGGTGGCGGCAGGCGGGGCAGCCGCAGGAGGAGCGGGCGCTGGCGTCGCGCCGCCCACTGTGGCTTTGGTGCTGGCCGGCGCGTCAAGGGCCGGCTGTTCCGCGGCCCGCCCGGTGGCTTCGTTGGCAGCGCGATCGGCAGCCGTGGGGGCCGGCTGGGCCGCTGCCACCGCTTGCAGTTCCTGGTCCGCGGCCACTGGTGTTGAGGCGACGCGGCGCTGCTCCGATGGGCGCCCTGGCGGCTGCGCGGCGCCGCCGGGGGCGGTCCCCGCCTGATCCTGGAACGAGCGCGCCTTGGGCGTGCGCTCGAATTCCTCCGCCTCGAGCAGGTGCGGGCTCTTTTCCTCGACGCGCGTTTGGGTGCTCTCGGGCTGTGGCGCCGGCGCCGGACGCTGCGCCTGCGACACCCACACGACGATTGCGAGCGCTGCAGCCGCGGCGGCGGGCACGAGCCACGGGCGGCGCCACCACGACCACCCGCCCGCCCCGGCCGCGGCTTCTTCTTCGGGCGCCGGGCTGATGCGGGCCAGCGTCGCCACCAGTGCCTGGCACTCGGCACACGCGGCGAGATGCGCCTCGATCGACTGCGCCGCACTCGCGTCGAGGCGGCGATCCATCCACGCGGCGGCGGCTTCGGCGTCGAGGTGGGATTCGTCAGCCGCCGCGGCCGCAGTCGTCCGGAACGCGCGGTTCAGCTCGCGTGCGATGACGTCGTCCCGGCGGCGTTGATCATCCACTGCAGTGATCTCTCTACAACCTTGAACGGCCGCCGACGGGATTCTTGCCCTCGTCCGGCTGCAGGAGGTCGGCCAGGTCGAGCGGGCCGGGATCTGCGGACACGGCGGCGAAACACTCCCCGATCGCGGCGTCGTTCAGCCCGGCTTCACGCAGCTGCCGCTCGACGTCTTCACGGAGCGCCATCCGGGTCCGGGCCAGCTGCCGCGAGACGGTGGCCTCGTGCTCACCCAGCGTGCGCCCGATCTGCGCCAGCGTGAGCCCTTGCGCATAGTAGCAGGCGAG
>DATMDI010000379.1:0-2220 GCA_035557875.1 Vicinamibacterales bacterium | reverse complement strand
GATCGGTGCGCCAGAGGTCCGCGAGCGTCGGACGCGCGCTGCATCGCTGCTGCGCGCAGGACAGGTACCGGTCGCGCGCGCGCTGCTCGAGAGCGCCACAGTCGATGCCGCAGAGGATCCCGAAACCCATCGCATTCTTGGTGTGGCCTGCTGGATTGGCGGCGATGCCGGGCGCGCGATCACGCAGCTGCGCACGGCCATCCGTCTGGCCGCCTCCGATGCCCGTGCCCGCCTGACGCTTGCCGACGTGCTGCTCGAGGACGGACGCGCCGCCGAAGCGGAGCACGAGTTGACCGAGACGGTCGCGCGCGGCCTCGTCTCGGGCCGCGCGCACGATCAGCTCGGCCAGCTCTATCAGCGCCAGGCGCTCTTGCCGCAGGCCTCCCGGGAGTTCGATCGGGCGAGCCAGTACGGACCAATCGTCGGCCGCGACTTCTTTTTTCGCCGCATGGGAAGCCTGCTTGTCGATCAGGCCGACTTCGATGGCGCCGTGGCGGCCTACATCAAACGGATCGAGGTGAACCCGAACAGCGCCGAGGCGCACCGTCAGCTCGGCGAGATCTACTTCCTGCAGGGGCGCAACGACGAAGCGCTGCTGGAACTGTCAACCGCGGCGTGGCTCGACCCGGGCGATGCGCGGGCCCTTGCCGCGCTCGGCCAGGCCCACGTTCGTGCCGCCGCCCACGCGGAGGCGGTTGCGGCCTTCGAGCGAGCGCTCGCGCTCGACGGCGGTCTGCTGGCGGCGCGCTACGGGCTCGCGTCGTCGCTGATGCGACTCGGGAACGCTGCGGAGGCCAGAAGCCAGATGGCCGCGTACGAGCGGCTCCAGGCCGACGCTGCGGCGGAGGGGCAGCGCGCCTTTCAGATCGACGCGCTCAGACGTGAGGCCGCTCGATTCATGATCGCCGGGGCAGTCGACGATGGTATGCGGGTGTTGAGCGACATTCTTCGAGTGGACGAGAGCGCGAGGTCGCATCGAGAGCTGGCCGTGGCATTGATGAGAATGTCACGGACGGCGGAGGCCGTCGAGCATCTCGAGACCGCGCGCCGTCTCGACGACAGTCCGGAGACTCTCCGACTGCTGGCCGAGGCGCAGGCGGTCGCCGGCAATCGTGAGGAGAGTGCGCGGCTCCTCGCCCAGCACCGCGATCTCATGGAACGGGCTCGGCTCGACAAGATGCGCTAAAACTCAAGGCATTGGGGCAGCCGCTCCTAATCCGGAGCTTACGTATGTCGAGTGGCGAAGCCCTATGGAGGTCAGGCCGACACCGATCGCCTGACCGCGCGAGAAGACTCGGGGACCCATGCCAGCTCGCGGAGCTGGCGACCAGCGGCCCGCTCGCGTCCTCGCAGCGCGGTCCGGCCACCGGAATGGGATTCGCGACTCGACATACGTGAGCTCCGGATTGGTCAGCGCAGTCCCGCGCTGACGCCGGCTCCCTCTCTCGCCACGTAAAACCGGTCGGCCGCCAGGCCAGTCGCGGTTTCGACGAGACCACTCGGCCAGCGGATCTCGAGCCGATCGACGCGCGATGCAGCGCCGAGGCCGAAATGCGGGCGCGTGTCGCTGTGCGAGAGATAGCTGCCGTCGCCGTGCACCCACGCCACCTGCCGGCGTCCTGACGCCTCGACGCGAACTCTGGCGCCGATCGCGCTCCGGTTGCTCTTCGAGCCGACGAGGCGCAGCGTGAGCCAGTGCTGTGTGCCCGGCGTGTCATTCCGGAGCAGCGTCGGGCGTTCGTTCATGTTGATGACCAGGATGTCGGTATCGCCGTCGTTGTCGTAATCACCGAAGGCGGCGCCGCGGCTCGACTGCTCGATGAGCAGACCGCCGCCGATCTCCGCCGTGGCGTGCCGGAAGCGACGTCCTTCGTTCAGGAATACCTGATTGCGCTGACGGTATCGCGTGCCCAGGCCATGCTTGTCGACTTCCGGATAGACGTGGCCGTTGGCGACGAACACATCGAGGCGGCCGTCGTTGTCGAGATCGACGAACTTCACGCCCCACCCCAGGTAGGGGCCGGCCGTCGCGGCGATGCCGGTGACATAGCTGCGGTCTGTGAAGACACCCGCCGGACCGTTCTCGTACAGGGTGTTGTAGTCGTGTGAGAAGTTGGTCACGATGAGGTCGGGCAGGCCGTCGGCGTTGTAGTCGGCCCAGACGGCGGCCCGGCAGCCGACGCCGCCGGGGATGGTGATCTCGCTCATCGCCTCGCCGCC
>DATMDI010000378.1:0-3030 GCA_035557875.1 Vicinamibacterales bacterium | reverse complement strand
GACGCCATTGCCACGCCTCGACGAGCGCCGCCACCTGTGAGCCGACGTTCTCGTGGGTGGACACGGCCCCCTTCGGCTTCCCGGTGGTGCCGCTCGTGTAGATGATCAGCGCCCGGCGCGACGACGCCAGATGCGGCAGGTCGGCGGCGGGAGCGGTCTTGAGCGCGTCGGCGGTCAGCACGAACCGGGCGCGCGCGGCTTTGGCCAGCGGCGCCAGCACGGACTCGAACCCGGGGCCGGCGACGACAACCGACGCGGCCGCGTCCTTGATGACGTATTCGAGCTCTGCGGGGGGGTGCGAGACGGCCAGCGGCACCGCCACGCCACCGGCGCGCCAGATCCCACGTTGCACCGCGGCGTAGGCAAAGCTCGGCGCCACGAGAAAGGCGACTCGGGTCTGCCGCAGGTCGTCGTTGTCGCCGAGGAGCGCGGCTGCGACCCGGCGCGACGCGTCATCGAGGTCGTCGTAGCTGTAGGTGCCGTCGGCCGCGACGATGGCCGTCCTGCTCTCACTCATGCGGTCGTACATAATGACACGCATGTCGCTCATCGAACCCGGCAAGAAAGCCCCCGCCTTCACGCTGACCGACCAGAACGGCGAGCCGCACCGGCTCTCGTCGTATCTCGGGCGCCCCGTGATCCTCTACTTCTATCCCAAGGACGACACGCCCGGCTGTACCCAGGAAACCTGCGAGTTCGAGGCCAGCCTGCCGGCGCTTCGGAAGTCGAAGGCAGTCGTCCTCGGCGTCAGCATCCTCGACGAGAAGAGCAAGGCGAAGTTCGCCAAGAAGCACGGGATCAGCTTCCCGCTGCTCGCCGACGCGGACCACGCCGTGGCGGAGAAGTACGGCGTGTGGCAGGAAAAGGCGCGCTACGGCCGCAAGTACATGGGCATCGTCCGCACCACGTTTCTCATCGACGCCGACGGCAAGGTGGCCCGGCGATGGGACAAGGTGAAAGTGGATGGCCACGTGGAGGAGGTGGCCGCCGCGGCGGCCAGCGCCTAGCCGGGACCCGCCTCCGGCGCCGAGCAGGCGACCGGCGTTTTCGGATGCCGTAGAATGCCCGCGTGAATCGCAGACTCGTCTTCGCGGCGGCGTGCCTCGCCGCGCTCGTCGCGGCCCCCGCGTCCGCCCAGGTGGACTTCACCGGGCAATGGGCGCCGCTCTACCAGGAAGACACGATCGAGCGGGTGCCCGGGCCCGAACTCGGAGACTACACCGGGCTGCCGCTCAACGACGCGGCGCGGCTGCGCGCCGACAGTTGGGACGCCGATCGCATTTCGGTGGTCGAGGAATACCAGTGCCGGCCGCACTCGGCCGACTACTCGCTGCGCGGGCTCGCACCCCTTCGGGTCTCGGCCGACTACGATGCGCAAACACAGCGCATCGTGGCGTTCCACACCTACATCGGCGCCTACGAGAACCGGCGCACGATCTATCTCGACGGCCGTCCCCATCCGCCGGACTACGCCGCCCACACCTTCCAGGGCTTCTCGACCGGCGTGTGGACCGGCAACATGCTCACGATCACGACCACGCACCTCAAGCCGGGCTACCTGCGGCGCAACGGCGTCCCGCGCAGCGCGAAGGCGCGGCTCACCGAGCACTGGACCGTGCACGGCTCGTATCTCACCATCGTGAGCGTGCTCGAGGATCCGGCCATCCTCACCGAGCCGCTGGTGCGCAGCCAGTCGTGGTTCCTCGACCCGGGCCAGCGGGCCGGCCTCTTTCCCTGCGAGTACGTGCCGGAAGTGCCGGCCGCGCCGGGCACTGTGCCCCACCACCTGCCAGGGACCAATCCCAACCTGCAGGAGTACTTGAACTGGTACGCGGTGCCGGCCGAAGGGGCCCGCGGCGGCGCGGAGACGCTCTACCCGGAGTTCCAGTCCAAGCTGCGGTCGTACAAGCCGAAAGATCGGTGCGAGCGCTTCTGCAACTGCGTCGGATTCGCCGGCTGCCTCTCCGTCACCGTTCCATGACGCCGCGCCTCGTCTTCGCCGTCGCGCTCGTCGCCTGCGCCGGCCTGGCCTCGCAGGCGCAACAGGCGCCGCCCGCCGCCCCGCCGCCCGCCGCGGTCGCCGTGTTGCCGGTACAACGCGCCGTGTCGATGCTGGTCACGCCGGGCGGCAACGTCGCCGTGCAGGCCGGCGAGGACGGCCCGCTGCTCGTGGACGCACCGGCGGCCGCACAGGCAGCCGCGGTGGTCGCCGCGGTGCGGGCGCTGTCGCCGAAGCCGATTCACACCCTCATCACGACCAACCTGCACAACGCCGCGGGCAACGCCGCGCTGCTGCAGGCGCGCAGTGCCCCTGGCACCCCGGCCATCCGCGTCATCGCCCACGAAAACGTCCTCGATCGGCTGGTCGCCGCGGGACCCGCCGCAGGCACGGCAGCGGGCGGCCTGCGCCTCAACCAGGTGATCGAGCTCCCGATCAACAACACCTACTTCATGCCGCGGCGCGACTTCTATCAGAACGGCGAGGCGATCGTCGTCTATCACGCCCCGGCCGCGCACACCGACGGCGACAGCATCGTGCACTTCCGCGGCTCGGACGTGGTGGCCGTGGGCGACCTGTTCAACCCCGATGTCTACCCCGTCATCGACGTGGCGAACGGCGGCAGCGTGAACGGCCTCGTGGCCGCGCTCAATCACATCCTCGAAATCACCGTGCCGGCGAAGTTCCAGGAAGGCGGCACCTACGTGATTCCTCGACACGGCCGGCTCAGCGACGAAGCCGAGGTAGTGGAGTTCCGCGACATGGTGACGATCGTCCGCGACCGGGTTCGCGACCAGATCGCGAAGGGGCGGACGCTCGCGCAGGTCAAGGCCGCGCGCCCAACGCTCGACTACGACCCCGAATACGGTGGAACGGGTGATTCGTCGGCCGACCGCTTCGTGGAGTCGGTCTTCAGGAGCCTGTCGAAATGAGCGCGGTGCCCAAATCGGTCGCGCTGCTCGTCGCGTTCGCGGCGGCGGCATCGCTGTCGCTCGAAGCGCAGGGGCCGCCTCAAGGCGGACGCGCCGGCG
>DATMDI010000377.1:0-3452 GCA_035557875.1 Vicinamibacterales bacterium | reverse complement strand
CCATGGCGAGCCCGATGGCCATCAGCTGCAGCAGCGCCCCGCACCGTGTGCGGTTCATGTGACCTCTCCTTGCAGGGGCGCTCGGCCCTGCGTGGTCGTGCGGACCAGACGCTACCCCCCGGGCCGCGCGAAGCGCGAGGGCAGTGGCCAGCGTAATGTTCCGAATCTTACTGCCGACCCCTGTAGACCCGCAAAAACGCGAATGGCATCGCGCGATGGCTGCGGTTCGAGCAAAGGCCGTACCGATGAGATCGGACGAGACTGCGCAGCATTTGGCCGGTTCCTCCCGGCGCGTCACCACCAGTGTCCTCCGCGCAACGAAAGCTGTGTCTCCAGCCGTATACTGACACCATGAGCGACACGACGCCGTCCGATCCGACGCCCCTGGCCGAGACCCAGGCTGGTGGCGACGTATCCGAGCCCGAAGGACGCCCATCGCGGCGCGCCACGTGGCTGGCGATGGGCGCGGTGGCCGTGGCTTTGGGGCTGATCTGGCTGGCCCCGGGCATCAACGACTCGCACGTGGACGAGGGCGCCGGCAGCGCGGAAGCCGACTTCCCGGGCGAGCCCGACGACGCCAAGGCCGCGGGCAAGCCGGCTCCGCTCCATTTCACGCTGAAGGACATGAACGGCGCCGACGTGAAACTGGCGTCGTTCAAAGGGAAGGTCATCCTGCTCAACTTCTGGGCCACGTGGTGCGGCCCCTGCAAGGCCGAGATCCCGTCGCTCGTCGAACTGCAGCACCAATACGCCGACGACCTCGTGGTCCTGGGCTTTTCGGTGGACGACACCGTGGACAAGATGAGGCCCTACGCCGCGCAGTACAAGATCAACTACCCGCTGCTGGTCGGCAACGGGCGCGAGGACGTGCAGGAGGCCTTCGGCCCGCTCTTCGGCATCCCGGTGTCGGTGATCATCGGCCGCGACGGCAAGATCGCCAAGAAACACTCAGGAATCGCCACGAAATCGCAGTTCGAGCGCGAAATCAAGGCCCTGCTGTAGCCCTGCCCCCCCGCCCGCCGGAGGCGGGCAAAGCAGACACTCCGCCTAGTGATATGATGCGAGCATGCTGAAGGGATTCATGCACGCGCGCCTCGCCTGCGGATGCCGTGTAGGCTTCCGTGAAGGCGTCGAAGGCAGCCCCGTCACGGTCGTCGTGGACGTGAAGGCGCCCGGGTGCGGCCTCAGCCTGCACGTTCAGCACCTGCCGGTCTACGACTACCGCGAAGCGCTCCGCCCGCCAACCCGTTTCCTCCCGTTCGAGGAAGAGGGCTTCGGCGAAGAAGAGAGCTAGTCGTGGCCGCGGGTCCTCAGACCCGCCGCTGCGAAGGCGTTTGCCGGTAGGGCAGCTGTCTTCAGACTGCCGACCCTAGAACTCCACCTTCAGCTCGGCAACGAGCGGCAGGTGGTCCGACGCAAGCAGCGCCAGCCGCGTCCGCGGCATTTCGACTTTCACGACGTCCACTGTGCCTTCGTAGTAGATGTGGTCGAGGTGTAGCACCGGAAACACGCCCGGGTAGGTGCGCCGCCGCCGCAGGTGTTTGCGCAGGTCCACGCTCTGCAGGCGCTCGTTGAGAACGGCCGTGGCGCGCCCGCGCAGCCACTCGTTGAAATCGCCGAGCACGACCTTGGGGGTGCCGACGCGCCGATCGTGGACGATTGCGCTGAGGCGCTCGGCCTGGTGATGGCGCTCCAGCAGCGCCGTGCCCAGGTGCACGTTGTAGAGGTGCAGGGTGTCGCTGTCGATGGCGATGTCCACGCGCTGCACGCAGCGCGCCTCGCACGTCTTCCACGTCAGATCGTGCTGCAGGTGGTGCCGGATGGGAAAACGGCTCAGCACCACGTTGCCGAAAAGGCTGCCGCGCAGGTGCCGTACCGGCGCCATCACCCAGCCCATCCCAAGGAGCGCGCCGAGTTCCTCGGCGTGCCCTGACGACGTCGGGCCGGCGCCGACCACTTCCTGGAGGGCGACGATATCGGCGTCGACGTGGCGGATGACGTCGGCGATGCGCTTCACGCTGGTGCGTCCGTCGAGCCCGCGGCAGCGGTGGATGTTGTAGGTCGCGACGCGGAGGGTCTTGCGGCGAGTCTCGGACACCTATCCTAGAATACAGGCATGGCGAAGCTGAAGAGCGAGCTCGAACTGACGTGCCCGTGCTGCAACGCCGTGCTCGTCGTGGATGTCAACCTCGGACGCATCGTCTCGCACCACGAGCCGGACCGGGGCGACAAGCCCGAGCTCTCGGACGCGCAGAGGATCCTTGCCGCCGAGGCAGCCCGCCGCGAGGCGCTGTTCGAGCAGTCGGTCCAGAACGAGAAGACCCGCGGCGACGCGCTGTCGAAGCGGTTCGAGGAAGCGCTCAAGCAGGCCGAGACCGAGCCGGTCACCCGCCCCACCCGCGGTTTCGACTTCGACTAGGAAGGCTCAGGGCTCAGGCAGGACCTTGAGCCGCCGGCATGGCCCCTTGAGCCCTGAGCCTTCAGTTCTTTACCCGCGCTTTGCGAATTCGGGAGGCAACGGCGCCCACCGCTCGCGGCCCGAGTAGTACTTCCACGGCTTGTAGCCGTGCGCTTCGCGGAACGCGACATACCGCCGCCGCATGCGGTCGGCGCGCGCATCCGCCGAGGCAATCCTGCGGTGCGGCCAGTCGAGCAGCAGCTGCTCCACCTTCCATACGTTCCTGGGCGACAGCCGCCAGTCGTAGCCGCCCAGCACCCGCAGATCGACGACGGCGTATGCCTTCACCCGGCCGGTGTAGTCGATGTAGCCCTCGTAGTAGCTCAAGGCCAGAGCACGCGGCGTCGCGAACACCGGCAGCCGCCCGTGCAGACCGGGGTCGCGCGAACGCGCCACCGACCCCCATCCGGCGGGCCCTCGGTAGACGAAGATCACGTGGTCGAGCAGATCGATCGACTCGAAGCTGAGGACGAGCGGCGGATACCGGTGCTGCTCGAGGATCGTGGCCGCCGACAGCGCCGCTTCCAGGCAGTGGGCCCGGCCCGAGCGCACGACGCCGCGGAAGCTGCGCAGCGTTTCGCCCCCCGTCTCGGTGTTGTACGGCAAGTGATTGAGCCACGCCTGCACCGCGGCCGGCGTGCGCAGCCGCGCGACCAGCCGCCGCTCGGCGGCGGTGAGGGGCAGCGCGGGCGGCGTGGCCGGATCAGTTCGCGGGAGCGGCGGTCGCAGTGAGGTCGGCAACGAGTTCGTCAGGTGTCCAGCGGTTGCCCGTGTGCACGGAAGCGAGGCGGCCATCGGCACCGATGATCGCCGTGCGGAGATTGTGCGTGATGTCAGCCGGGTTGGATGGGTTCGGCTCGTTGATGATGCCGAACTGCGCCATGAAGTCCGCGGCGGCCCTCGGCTCGGCGGTGAGGAAGGTCCACCGGGCCGGATCGGCGCCCGCACCCACGGCGTACGGCTTCAGGACCTGCGGAGTGTCGTAGCCGGGATC
>DATMDI010000376.1:0-2017 GCA_035557875.1 Vicinamibacterales bacterium | reverse complement strand
CGCGCCGCGCCGGCCTCGGCGTGGCCGCCTGAAACTGAGACAGCCCGCGCCGCGCCGGCCTCGGCGTGGCCGCCTGAAACTGAGACAGCCCGCGCCGCGCCGCCCTCGGCGTGGCCGCCTGACTCACGCTATACTGACGCTTCCCTTTGTCGACATCCAAGCCTCGCTCGGCGCGCCACCGCTCGCCGTTTCGCCTCTCACCCTCCACACGCGGCCTCGGTTTCGTCGCCGCCCTCTCGCTCGCTGCGGCGTGCTCGACGACGGCACCCGACGACGACGGCAAGCAGATGGACGGCACCCCCAAGGCGGGTAGCGCCGGTGCCGTGCCGAGCGCAGGACACGGCGGCAGTGGCTCCGGTGCGACGGGCGGCGTCGCGGGCAGCGTTAGCGGAGCGGGCGGAACCCCGATGAACGGCGGCTCGGCTGGAACCGCTTCCGGTGCGGGCGGCGCAGGAGGCGCCGGCGTTGCGGGGATGGGCGGCGCGTCTCCGATGGGTGGCGCTGGTGCGGGCGGCACGCTCGCCGGTGCGGCAGGTTCGGGCGGTACGGCCGGCGGCGCCGGTGCACCGCTCGGCGGGATGTCCGGCACGGGTCCGCTCGCGGGCAGCGGCGGCATGGCCGGCGGCGGGGCAGGGACGGGCGGCAGCACGGCCACCGGCTTTTTCAAAGAGGACTTCGAGTCGAGCACCGTCGGAATGCAACCGATGGGCTGGGACAACTTCATCTCGTACCAGAAGAACAACCCGCAAAACCCGGCGGGCAGCATCCTCGCGCTCACCGACAGCATGCACGTGCACGGCGGCACCAAGGCCGTGCACTTCCACGGGGACGGCAACCCCGCGCAGCTCGTGCGCGCGCTGCCGAAGGGGACCACCAAGCTCTACGTGCGCGCCTGGGTCTTCATGACGCGCAAGCTCGGGCAGCAGACGGACTCGAGCGCGAACCACGAGAGTCTCATCGTCTTGCGCCGCACCTCCGGCAACGCCAACGACGAAGTACGCTTCGGCGAGATCAAGGGCGTCATCGGCACGAACGAGGTCCCGAGCGACAACATCTCGCCCACGATGACCCAGTGGCACATGGCGACGGGCCCCGTCGTTCAGCCCAACGCCTGGTCCTGCATCGAGGTCGCGTTCCTCGCCGACGCGTCGCCCAACACGCTCCACGCGACCGCGGACGGCATGCCCATCCACGACATCACGAGCATCGGCACCGACCAGTGGCAAAACGGCATGATGCCGGCGGACTGGCTCGCGAAGAAGTTCGCCGGCGAGGGCTCGGCCGCACCCGAGATCGTCTTCGGCTGGCAGAGCTTCAGCAGCGCCGCGAACGACGTCTGGATGGACGACATCGTGCTCAGCAACGATCCGATCGGGTGTAACTAAAGAACGTCGAGCTACCGCGCCGCGCGCCGGTAGCTCACCTTGTTGATGGCTTCTTCGACGAGGCCGGTTCGCGCTCGCGGGTCGCCTTCGAGCTCGGGGACGAGGATCAGCCGGTGAGCGAGCACGTGAACGGCGACGGCGCGCACGTCGTCGGGGGTGACGAAGGCGCGGCCGCCGAGCACCGCCGAGGCCTTGGCGGCGCGGAGCAGGCCGAGCGAAGCGCGCGGTGAGGCGCCGAGCACGACACGCGGGTGCTGGCGCGTGAACTGCGCGAGGGCCACGGCGTAGGCGTAAACGTCGTCTTCCACGTGCACCCGCGCCGCGATGGATTGGAGCTGGAGCGCATCGGACGGGCTCAGGACGACGTACGGCGCCGGTGGGGCGACGCTGTGCGAGCGCAGCATCGCGATTTCGTCTTTCTCCGCGGGGTACCCCATGTGCACCCGCACGAGGAAGCGGTCGATCTGCGCTTCGGGCAAAGGGTAGGTGCCCTCGAGGTCGATCGGGTTTTGCGTCGCGAGCACGAAGAACGGATCGGGCAGCTCGAAGCGATCACCCTCGATCGTCACCTGTCGCTCCTGCATCGCCTCGAGCAGCGCGGATTGCGTCTTCGCGGGCGCGCGGTTGATCTC
>DATMDI010000375.1:0-12421 GCA_035557875.1 Vicinamibacterales bacterium | reverse complement strand
TTCACGCCGGATCTGCTCCTCCTCGACCTGATGCTCCCGCATGGCGCCGACGGCTTCGAGATCTGCCGCGCGCTCAACGAGAGCCCGACGCGGGTGCCGGTGATCATCCTGTCGGCCCGCGGGCAGAAGGAGGACCGCATCCGCGGCCTGACGCTCGGCGCCGACGACTACGTGACGAAGCCGTTTGCTCTCGTCGAGCTGCTGGCGCGGGTGCACGCCGTGCTGCGCCGTACCAAGCCGCCTATCGAGCAGCTGCGGCTCGGCAAGACGCTCATCGACTTCAAACGTCTGAAGGCGTATTGCGGCACCAAACGCGTCGAGCTCACCGACCCGGAGTTCGAGATCCTGCGGTGCCTCGCCGAACGGGCCGGCCACGTGGTGACGCGGGACGAACTGCTCCACCTGGTGTGGGGCTACTCGGATGTCCCGCTCACGCGCACCGTGGACAACTTCATCTTTCGGCTTCGCCACAAGCTGGAACCCGATCCCCGCCATCCCACCTATATCCGCAAGGCGTACGGGGACGGCTACCGCCTGATCACCGAATAGTCCAGCCGGTAGCGCGCCCGGCGCGGTTCGCGAGCTACTCGCGACGGCGGACAGCCGCGCTTGGGCGTACCGGCCGTAAGAGACGGGGTCAATAGGCCGAAGGCGTGGCGGCGAGGGATGCTGCAGACTATCGCGCGGTCGCGTCGTCCTGCGGTGTGGCCCCGAGCGGCAGCGTCTCGGCGGCGAGAAAGCGCGCCAGGTCGCGTTCGGCCTCGAGCACGCGGCTGTCGCCGGCGCGGCGGTAGCAGTCGCGGCGCAGCGAGAGATACGCCGCGTTCCACGGCGTGTGTGGATCGAGGGCCGCGACCGGCGCGCGGCATGCCTGGGTGTCGTCCAGACGAAGCGCCATCGACGCCGCCACCTTCAGGCGCGAGTCCTCCATGGCCTCGATCGCAAACGGCTGCTCGATCGCCCGCAGGAGCCTCGCGTTTCGCGTGGCGCTGGTGGACGCCACCCGTTCGAGGAGCGCCAGCGCCAGCCCCTTGAAGCGGTGCTGCGGCCAGGGATCGGTACGCAGCCGCTCGGCCGCGCCAACCAGGAGATCCGTTGCCTCGTCGAGCCGCCCTTGAGAGACCCGCAGCTTTGCCAGAAGGATGGCGGCCTCGGTCGGCTGGTACCGCCGCAACTGCTCGATGAGTGCTTCGGCGTCGGGCGCAGCGAGCCCCGCCCTCAGGTCGGCCAGCATCGCCAGCTCGACGATGTCCCGCGGCGCGACGCTGGCGGGCCAGAGGCTGCTCGCGGCCGCCGGGTCGTTCCGCTGGAAATACGCGCGCATCGCGGCGCGACGGGCCTCCTCGGCCGCATCCCCCGGGGGCGCCTGGAAGAACCAGCCGTCCGAGCCGTTGAACCCCACCCACGCGGTGTCCACGGAGCCCCACGCGACGGTCTGCGAATCGCGCACGAGGCCGTGCGCGGCCCCGAGCCGCTTCGCCAGCCCGCGCAGCGCGGCCACGTGCCCGCCTTCCCCCCTGCCGACGGCGCGCGCCAGGCCGAACTCGACGACGTTCCGATCGTCGGTGTTGATCTCGACGCCCGGCGTCGAGGAGACCGCGCGTGCCAGCCGCCCGTCGCCGATGTAGTGCGCGAGGACGCCGCGGAGATCCGTGGCCCGCCAGCTCGAGACCAGGGCCGACCGGTAGGGCTCGGATTCGAGCCGCGCCGTGAGCACGGCCGCCGATTCGACGAACGGCCGCCGCCGCGCCACCAGCACGATGTCGGTGCCCAGGGTCTGCCACGTCTCGACGTGCGGAAAGACCGACTGCAGCGTCGCATAGACCGTGCGCATCGTGCGCGCGTCGATGTCGTAGGCCTGCACCCACTGCACGAACACGCCGTCGTCGGTCAGCCGGTTGGCGGCGGCGCGGTAATACTCCTGTGTGAACAGGCTGGCGATGCCAGCGCGATACGGATTGGACGGCTCCGACGCGATGACGTCGTAGCGGGCCGTCGTCGTGAGCAGGGCCTCGCGCGCATCACCCAGGACGATGTGAACGTTCGGCGCCGCGAGCACGTTCCGGTTCACCGGCCGGCTCGCCCGGGCGACGTCGAGCACGACGGACTCCAACTCGACGACGTCCACACGCGCCATCGACGGTACGGCGGCGAGCCATCCGGCCGAACTGCCGGTTCCAAGACCGATCACCAGCGCCCGCGTCGGCTGCGGGTGCCGGATCGCGCCCAGCAGGCCGAGCATGACCTGCGTGCCGGCGTCGCCGCGCGCGCTGCCGTCGGCCTTGCCGTTCACGATGAAGGAGTAGCCCTTGTCGTCGCGCGCCAGCGCCACACCGCTTTCGACGCCGTCGCGGGCCCACACCACCATGCGGCGCGATTCGAGCATCCACGACATGAGCCGGTTCCGCGACGACAGCACATCGTTCGGCGCTCGCCCCGCGCCCACGCCGCCGTGACGCCAGGCGGCCGTCGGCCCCGAGGTCATCAGGCAGCCGATCAACAGCCCGGCCGTCGCAAGCTGCGGCAGGAACAGTCGCCGATCGCCTCGGCCCATGGCCATAGCCAGGGACCACACGCCGAGGCCGAGCAGAAGCGCGGCGACGAGTTGCCACGCGCCCGGCGCCGAGAGCCACGGCAGCAGGCCGAAGCCGCCAGCCAGCGAACCGGCGATCGCCCCCGCGGTATTGGCGGCGTAGGCCGCGCCAATCTGCCGGCCCACCTGCTCTCGCCCTCGTCCGAAGAGCGCGATGAGGAGCGGAAACTGGTAGCCGGCGACGATCGCCGGCGGCATCACGACCAGCGCCGTGACGAGTGTCCACCCGGCCGTCTGGGCGAGGAAGCCGGCCGCACGGAGCGACCCGGTCGAGAGCGCGAGCAAGGCGACGCCGTCGCCCAGCGCGTAGGTTCCGGCGACGGCCGCACCCTCGAGCAGGCACGTCGTCGCGAAGGCGACGAGCGTCGCCGGCCGGTTGGCGGCGGTGAGGGCGTACATCAGGCCGCCGAGGCCCACGCCCACGAGGGCCACGGCCAGCACCAGGCCGAAGGTGAAAACAGAGCCGCCGAGCAGCGGCGCGAGCAGGCGGTACCACACCAGCTCCAGGAGGAAGAACGCAAACCCGACGGTCGCCGACGCGGCCAGGAGAAACGCCACCGGCGCGGCAGCCGAGGACGCGCCGCCCGTCACGGCGACGGAGGCTGAACTTTCATCGATCGGCGTGGCCCCGATCGCCACCGCCGGCTCGGCCGGCGAGGGCGTCGCACGATCGACGGCCCGCGCAACGATTGCGATGAGGAGGTTCACCGCGGCCGCGAGCCAGAGCGTTTGCCGTGTGCCGAGCGCTTCGAGCAACACGAACGTCGACACGAGGCATCCGGCGACGGCGCCGAAGGTGTTGAGCGCGTAGAGCGCGGCGACGTCGCGCCGGCTCGCATCGCTCGCGCGCGTGACGGCTCGCGCCGCGGCGGGGAGCGTGCCGCCCATCGCGATCGTCGGCACGGCGAGGACGAGGGCCGACACCAGCAGCCGGACCACGCTTGCGACGCCGGTGCCGAGTGTTTCGCTGCCTCCCAACGCGAGATACAACGCCCGGCCCGCATCGAGCAGGAACGGCGTGGCGGCCGCGGCCAGGGCCACGACGAGCTCGAGCGTCGAGTAGAAGAGCAGCGGACGCGGATGCCGATCGGCCCGGGGGCCCAGCAGCCATCCACCGAGACCCAGGCCGCCGATGAAGATCGCCAGCACCGCGGCCGAAGCCGCCGTCGACGCGCCGAAAATGAGCCGGAACTCCCGCAGCCACCCGATCTGGTACACCAGGGCGCAACATCCCGAGCCGAGCAGCAGGCCGGCGGTGCACCGGAGTCGAGTGCGATCTGTCATAGCTACTGGTTGTTCTCGGAATCGGCGCGCAGATCCTGCAGCCGCTCCCCGATGCGTCCACGTGCCGGCACGTGCAATTGTGGGGGCGCGCGCGGCCGCGATCTGCGAGACTCGATCGGATGCTGCGAATCGGCGCGCACATGTCCGTGGCGGGCGGGGTCTCGAAAGCGGTCGACCGCGCGGCGGCGCACGGCTGCGAGGCGCTGCAGATCTTCACGAAGAACGGCAACCGATGGCTCGGCAAGGCGCTCGATCCCACCGACGTCAGGCGCTTCCGGGCCCGTCTCGAGGAGACGGCCATCAGGCCGGCGGTGTCACATGCGAGCTATCTGATCAACCTCGCGACCACCTTCGACCCGCTGCGGCGGCAGTCGATCGACGCGTTCATCGACGAGCTCGATCGCGCTGACGCGCTGGGGCTGCTCGGTGTCGTCGTCCACCCGGGCACCTGCACCGCGGGCAGCGAGGAAGAGGGGCTGCGCCTCATCGCCGCGGCCATCGGCGTAGCCCTCGCCGCGCGCGCCGGGAGCCAGGCGATGGTCCTGCTCGAGCACACGGCGGGGCAAGGGCGGACACTCGGGTATCGCTTCGAGCATCTGGCGGCGATCATCGATCACCTGGACGGCTCCCCGCGGGTGGGCGTGTGCCTCGACACGTGCCACCTGGTCGCGTCCGGCTACGACATCGTCACCGACGCCGGCTACTGCGAGACGTTCGACGCCTTCGACCGTCTGGTCGGGCTCGGCCGGCTCAAAGTCTTTCACGCCAACGACTCCAAGAAGCCGTGCGGGAGCCGTGTCGATCGGCACGAGCACATCGGTCGCGGCTGCCTCGGCGAGGAACCGTTCCGCCGCCTGCTGCACGATCCGCGCTTCCGTGGATTGCCGCTGCTGATCGAGACCGAGAAGTCGCCGGCGTCCTCACGACCAGGATCGATCGTCCTCGATCCGCTCGACGTCGGGAATCTCGACACGCTCCGGCGGCTGCGCACGTGACGATGGCCAGGCTGACGACGCTCCTGACCATCGCCTACCTCGCGACGACCGCGCTGCTCATCGGCGTCCTGGGTCGCGCCCTTCCGTACTGGCCATTGAGAGTCGCAGTCCACCTCGTCCTGTGCGGCGGGCTGCTGGTTCTCCTCCGCGCAGGATCCTCGTCGCGGATCCTCGTCCTGGCGCGCGACTGGCATCCCCTCGCCCTGTTTCCTCTCCTGTACCGCGAAGTCGAGGTGCTCGCCGGCGTCATGGGCAACTGGCGGCTGACGGAGACGGTGGCCGCCGCCGAAGCGGCGCTGTTCGGAGGGCAGCCCAGCCTCTATCTGAGCGAGCGGCTGCCCTTCATCCCGCTGTCCGAGTTCCTTCACTTCTGCTATTTCGCCTACGTGGTCGTGATCCCGGCACTGGCGGCCTGGTGGTACTTCGGAAACCGCCGCGCCGCATTCCACGAGCTGGTGCTGCTGCTGGCCGCCGTAATGTACGGAAGCTACCTCTTCTTCATCCTCTTTCCGGTCGACAGCCCCTACTATCGATTCGATCGCCTCGCCGCGCCGCTGGCCGGACACCCCTTCTTCGATCTGGTGCACGCCATGTCGGCGCGCGGCGGCGCCCGGGGCGGCGCGTTCCCGAGCGCACACGTGTCTGGCGCCGTGGTCGTGATCCTCGTCGCCTGGCGTCATCAGCGGCGCGCGGCGGTTCTGCTCGCGCCGATCGTCCTTGGGGTGATCGTGGCGACGGTGTACGGCCGGTTCCACTATGCGCTGGACGCCATCGCCGGCATCGGGCTGGCGCTGGCCGTGGTGGGGCTGCACGCGACGCGGCGCTCGCCGGTTCAGTCGATATGAACGAGCCGCGGCACGTTGCGAAATCAGATGTGGGGGCCGCCTTCAGGCGGCCCAGGGCCGGCTGGAGCCCTCAGCGGCTGGATCCTGGTTCGCTCGACGTTCATCGGCGCCGTAATGAACGGCCGCCGCTATCCGCGCCACCCCGCGCCGGCCGTACCTAGCGCGGGATCAGGAGGCTGAGGCAGGCCCACTCCTCCGAGGAACGGCGATCGCCCCCGCTGCACGAGCCGCCAGGCCAGCAGCATGCTCGCGATCCCGAGCGCGAAGCCGGCGATGATGTCCGGGATCCAGTGAACGCCCAGCACGAACGTCGACAGAACGACGGTGGTGCCCAAGGCGAGAGCTGACATCCGCGCCGGCACGCGGAACATGAAGCAGGCCACAACGACCAGCACCGTCAGCGAGACGTGGAAGCTCGGAAAGGAATTGTCCAGACCGCTTATGGGCCGAAGGAGCTCGATCAGCCGGTCACTGACCTTGTCCGAGAGCAGCATGGCCTCGGTGGCGGGGAACGACCACCGCTCCGGGACCGGAAAGAAGATGAAGAATGGCAGGCTGACCGCGTAATCGATCGCCACGGCGAGGCTGACAGCCTGGTACGGGCGCGGATCGCTTTGGCGCGCGAGGACACACGCCACCGCGAGGCACAGCACGGGACAGAACAGGAAATAGGAAGCGGTATACCCGTAGTACGCGATGGCACTGGCCGTGTCGTGCAGCTCGAAGCTGAGATAGCGCTCGAACCACTGAAAGGCGTCGACGATCGGATAACCGGCCTCGATGCCGAGCGCACGGGGAGTGAGCGCCGCATCCGCGCTGGTTTGAATGTAGTTGGCGAGGAACACCACCGCCAGGAGCACCGTCGGTTCGGCCGACGGATGCCGGAGGGCAACACGAGCGAGCCAAGACTCCGCCCGCGGCAACGCGGGCCGAGCGGATAGAGGCGAAGCCGGAGGCGGCGGTGATGGCAGCGCGGGTTGAGGGTCTCCTCCGGTTGGAATGAGAGTGTGCAGGCGGCGGGTCAGGAGCTGGAATTCACCGTCCTCCACATCCCCCGCCCAGTTCAGCAGCGTAGCCGCGTGCAATTGCCTGAGGCCCAGCGGCATCTCGACGTCGTCGATCCTGACCGACACCAGACGGCCGTTCTGGTTGCCGGACTCGGCTTCGTCGATCACCCATCCGCTTTCGACCGAGGCGCGCGACCAGAGCGCGATCACGCAGCGCGCCTGCTTGAGCTCGTTCCCGATGGCGCGGCGGTAGCCCTCCCCCGGCAGCAGCTCGCGGTCCCAGAAGACAGTCCATCCGCACTGCTCGAGCGCCTGCTCGAACGCCCGTGCCCGCTCCAGATCCGCTCGCGAGTAGCTGAGGAAGATGTCCGCCATAAGTGATCCCGCTGTTCTTTCGCTGTGACTCTACCGGCCGTCGAGCGCTGGGTGGCCGGCCGCCACGGGCGACGGCGTCTGAGAAGGCGTCCGCGAAGGCTCTGCGACGCGGCTCGGCGCCGCTGATCCGCCGCTGCGCCGGGCGCGGACCGGTTGACGCGCCCGCCAGCGCCACCCATCCCACACCAAAGCGGCAGCTCCGGCGACGAGCAACACGACGAACGCGACCGTGAGCGCCCGGAACAACGTCCGCTCGGGCGTCTCTCGCATGAGCAGCACGCGGAACGCCTGCCGTCCCATCGGTTCGAAGTCCAGGTTGCGGTTGTCCGGACGTCTTGGAAATTCGGCCGCGGCCAGCCGTATCTCGAAGGTCTCCTCCTTCTCGACGTTGGCGACGTGGGACTCGCCTTCGAGCCGATAGTCGTTCCGCTGAGGCTCGTTCCACTGAATCTCCTGGAACGGAACCCGCTTCGCGATGTCGAACTCCACGTCCCGCAACACCGTCGGCGCGGTGTCGTTGTAGAGCCAGACCGGTCGAATCCGGTGCAGCCGCGAGTGAATGAGCGACACCAGGCGGCGAGTGAGATCGGAAGGCGCCTGGAAACTGACGTCGAACTGCTGCGTCACTTCCGCGTTGTCCAGGCGGAAGTTCTCGTACCGCACCGTGAGACGGACGGCGCCGTCGTGAATGCGCTCGATTTCCCACCGGATGTCGCTCTTCTTGTAGTAGTCGAAGTACTGGCTGCGATCGACGAGCTCGGTTCCTGACCGCCGAATCGCCAGGCGCGCGGCGTCGAGCAGGTCCCCGTCAACCGGCGACGCCTGGTTGGATTGCGCGTCGACCACGACCGGCAGCGTCGAGGACCCGGCCTGACGACGGAGTTCTGACAGCGCGCGGCGAGCGGGTCCCGCGTCGACGTTCGCCCATGGCACCCAGGTGGCAACATCCGACTTCTTGGCGTCAGATCCAAAGGGCTGCAGCGTCTCCAATTTCGCGGTGATGGCGTTCTTGGTCGCGTCATCCACCTTCCTGGTGGCGACCAGCAGGTCGCACGGAAGGTCGTCCGGAAGCTGTACGAACCGGACTTTCTTCCCGAATTGAAGATATTGACTGCTGGCGGGATCGACGAAGCCCGACCTCGTACCAGTCCAGACCGAAGCGATCGTCTCTCGTCCCCCGGCTTGGTTGGCGACCGCCAGAATCAAGTCAGAGCTGCTCTGCGTGGCGTTCCGCTCGACCGCAATGGTGGTGACGCCCGCGGGGTTGGACGTGCGGTCGCCGAATCCGAAGACTCGCCGGGCGCGAAAGTAGAGCGACGGCACGAAGTAGCTCGAGGTGCTGTACTTGTTGTGGTAGATGAACTGCGCCGGATTCTCGGCATCGCTCAGCGTCTTCAAGTGATCGAGCACCTGCTCGAGCGTCGGCGTCGCACCGGCAAAGGGCGCCTCCGGCACCACCATGAACGCGTTGGTCACCGTCCTTCCGGTCGTCTTGCTGTTGCAGGCGGCGAGCAGCTCGACCTTGGCTCCCCGCATTTCAGCGACGACGAACGCATAGGGCGTGACCCGCGCCACCACGCCGCCCGTCCGGGCCAGTGGCTTGTCGCGGCGCGCGTCGTCGAGGAGCGCGCTGATCACGGCCTCGTAGGACAGCTGCTCCGGACTCCCAATGAGCTGCGTCCCGAGGCGCTGCGCCAACACCTCATCCGCCTTGAGCTCGTCGGCGCCCTGATCGACGGTGAGGAAGCGCGCCGGCGACGTCGGTGATGTCTGTGCGTAAGCGTCGTGAACGCTCAGCAGGTCGATCCCGATCGACGCGGCGATAACGACGACCGCGAATCTGCCGATGACCATGGCGTGCCCCTCGCGGCGTTGTGCCGCCTTCTGTCACTGCCCCGAACTCAGACTGTTACAGTGGGGTTAACGGTGCCGGGTGGCGATCCGCACGCGGCTCAGCTTACCTTTTGCCGACAGGACCTGCGGAGACCAGAAATGGGCGGAAACCGCACGTCCTGCTAGTCTTTAGCGGCCGTCGTGACGTCACCGAACACCAAACAGGCTGAAAAGGAGTACCTCGCGCGCACCGGCTCCTCAGCCTGGGAGCGCTCGAAACCGTTCTCGCCGCCCGGCCTGGATACGCTGGCCGAGAGTGCGCGGATGCTCCACGACTTCGCCGCCGCGCTGCTCGTCCTCGAGCCCGCGGCCGGCGATCGGATTCTCGACCTCGGCGCGGGTGCGTGCTGGTGCTCGGACCTCCTCAGCCGATTGAACCGGCCGGCCATCTCCGTCGACATCTCGCTGGACATGCTGCGTGCCGGACGCTCGCGGCCGGGCACCAGCATCCGCGCGGCCGCCGGCGACATGGAAGCGCTCCCCTTCCGCGCCGGCACGTTCCAGCAGGCGATCTGCCTGAGCGCCATTCACCACGTGCCCGACATCCCGAAAGCGATCCGGGAAATCTCGCGGGTGCTCGACGACGACGGCATGGCGCTGTTCTCGGAGCCCGGACGGGGGCACGCGGACGCGGCGGTCTCGACGGCCGCGGTACGCGACTTCGGCGTGCTCGAGCAGGAGATCCTCATCGGCCCGTTCATCCACCATTGCCGCGAGGCAGGGTTCGAGCACGTCACCGTCAAGCCGCTCCTGCAGTCGGTCCCCGGCTTCGACCTGACGCTCGACCAATGGGAATCGTGGTCGCGCCTGGCAGCATCGACGCGCCCCCGGCGCGCGCTCGCCAAGCTCGCCTTCGCCGCCGCCGAGCTCGTGGGGCTTGGCAAACAAGGGCCGCTGTTCGAGGAGACGCTGGCCGTCCACATGGTCCGTACGGTGCGGCAAGTCGTCGAGCATCATCCGGTGATCGTCGCCGCCAAGAGGCGCCAGGCGACGTTCGCCGGTCCGCAGTGGCGCGCCTCAATCCGGGTTCAGCCGCTCGAACCGGTGGCTCGCGGCCGCGCCGTGACCATGACCGTGACGGCGACGAACACCGGAGCAGCCACGTGGCGGGCCCGGAGCGCATCCGGCATCGGCCACGTGACGCTGGGCGTGCAACTGCTCGATGCCGAGGAGCGGCTCGTGACACGCGACTATCACCGAGTCGCGCTGCCGCACGACGTGGCTCCGGGGCAGGCCGTCGCCCTCTCGTTCGAGTGTCCGGTTCCGCCGGAGCCCGGACGCTACGGGATGAAGCTCGACTTCGTCGCCGAAGGCATCACCTGGTTCGAAACCGTGGGCTCGACACCGGCCTCCCTCACGCTCGGGGTGGTCTAGGCGGGTCCGTGCGCAGGGCCAGGTCTTAGACCTGCGCGCAGCGGCAGTGGTATAAGGCCGCGTAGGGACATGACCGGGAGAACCCGTGCCATCGTGCTCGTTCTCGGCGCCATCGCCGCCGTCGTGCTCGGGCTTCGAGCCGTCGAGCCGATACGCGAGCGCCAGGCCCGCACCCTGATCCTCGACGCCATCCGGCCGGTCACGCTTCGGAACTGCGCGCTTGCGCGAGTCGGCAGCGCCAACGACGGCGGCTACCTGATGTGCCTCAACCTCATCGAGACTCCGGGCGCGGCCTATTCATACGGCGTCGGGGCCAACGACGAGTGGGGCTGCGGCATCTCGACGCGCTACCGCATTCCCGTCCATCAATACGATTGCTACGATCCCACTCGCCCCGCGTGCGAGACCGGCGAGTTCGTGTTTCACGACGAGTGCGTGGCTGAACGCAGGGAGACCCGCGACACGTACGTGTTCGACACCCTGGCGAATCAGATCGCGCGGAACGGCGATGCCGGCAAACGCCTGATCGTGAAGATCGACGTGGAAGGCGCGGAGTGGGACGCACTGCTGGCCACGCCGGACGCCGTGCTTGCACGCATCGATCAGCTTCCGATGGAACTGCACCTGCCCAAGGGAGACTTCGGCGCCGACCGGGCGACGTTCCTGCTCGTGATCGAAAAGCTCAAGCGGCACTTCCATGTGGTGAACCTCCACTTCAACAACAACACGTGCGCGCCGGAGGCAGCCCCTCTGCCTGGATGGGTGTTTCAAGTGCTGCTCGTGAACAAACGCGTTGGCGAACTCGACCTCGCCAAGGGGCCCGCGACGCCGAGTCCTCTGAACGCACCGGACGCACCCGAAAAGGCGGAGTGTCAGTCGTGGGCGGGTGACGCGCGACCTGCTCGAATGCCGCGCTGAGGCACTTGTGAGACGATCGCCTGCATGCGTCCCCTCTCCTGTCCGGTCTTGGTCATCGCCGCGCTCACGCTTGGCGCCGGCGCGCTCGTAGCACAGGCACCGCCGCCACAGCGGCAAGCTCCTCCATCACTGTTCGAGCGCTATACCGAACCGATTCGCCTGTTCGAGGCCGGGCTCGGCACCTTCACCCGGCCGATCTCGACCCAGAACCGCGAGGCGCAGCAGTTCTTCGACCAGGGCTTCCAGATGATGTGGGCGTTCGCCAAGCCGGAAGCGGTGCGCTCGTTTCGCGAGGCCTGGAGGCGCGACCCGAACTGCGCGATCTGCTACTGGGGCGAGGCGTGGGCATGGGGCTCGTACCTGAACGGGCCGATGAGCGCGGAGGAATCGCCGCACGCCTACGCCGCGTCACGCAAGGCGCTGGCCCTGCGGGACAAGGCGCCGGCGATGGAGCGGGCGCTCATCGACGCGATGGCCGTGCGCTACGTCGAGACGTTCGACCTCGAGAAGCGCGTCGAACAGGATCGCGCCTACGCGGAGGCGATGGAGCGGGTCGCCGGCCAGTATCCGAACGACCTCGACATCGCCACGCTCTACGCCGACGCGCTGTTCCTGCTGGAGCCGCGACGCGGCACGCGCGATCACACGCAACCCAGCGTGCACAAGCTGCATCAGGTGCTCGAGCGCATTCTGTCGAAGAACGTGCGTCATCCCGGGGCGTGCCACCTCTATGTCCACGCGACGGAGTCGACGACCGTCCCCGGGCGCGCCGAAGCGTGTGCCGAGTTCCTGGGCCGGTCCATTCCCGGCGCCAGCCACATCAACCACATGCCGTCGCACACCTGGAACGAGATCGGCCGCTGGGGCGATTCGGTGCGCGCCAATCTCGAGGCCTGGCATTCGGATCAGAAGGCGGCCATCGGACAGGGGTTCGCGATCTATCCCGAGCACAACCTGCACATGCTGCTCTACGCCGCGTCGTACGACGGCCAGGGCGCGGTGGCGATGCGCGCCGGCAAGGACTACGCGAAGCTGACTGGCGACAGCTTCTACGAGGCGCTGACGCTCATCCGCTTCGGCCGCTTCGACGAAGTGCTGCAGGTGACGAACCGGCCGAGAGCGGACGCGCAAGGCGGG
>DATMDI010000374.1:0-9747 GCA_035557875.1 Vicinamibacterales bacterium | reverse complement strand
GAGGCCAGCCGATCGGTGAGATCCACGAACTGTGTCGGCCGCTCGGTGGCAATGGCGATGGTCGCCATCCGGCAAGCCGGGGCGGCGGTGAGAGTCTGCATGGAGTCCTCCTGACACGCCGCTGTCGGGCGGCTGGTGTCGTCAACGGGAGGATCGGCGCTCGCCGTGGGGAAGTCTTGAGGCGCGGCTCAGGAATTTGTGAGCGTTGCGTGAGATGTGAGATCTGGTCGGGTGGGTCAGGTAGGTCAGGTGGGTCAGGTGGGGAAAACGCTTGAACGGGCCGAACCCAGCCCGTACGTGGCGGCGGGTCGTCAGACCCGCCTACCGGGGCCGTCGCGTCAGGCCCAATGCCAGGCCGACACCGAACAGGAATCCCTCCCCTGTGCCCAGCACTGCGGCGGACACGGGGCCGAACTCGGGCTCGCCGAGGAGGCGGCCCACCGGGGTGAGCACGACCTGGGATCCCTGGGACGCCTCTGCGATGAGATGTACCGTGCCGCCCACGAGCGCACGGCCAGCCAGGGCGATCGCGAGGGTTGCCGCGGCGCAGGCGAGGCCGACCACCATGGCGGTCGCGGCGCGCCGGCGGCCGCGGGGTGCGGCCAGACCACCCTCGGCGAGCGCGGTGGCTGCGGCATAGCCGAGCCCCGCAGCGGCGCCAATCGCGAGCCCCTCGACGCCTCCGCCCACCTCGAGGTGCACGCCGACAAGCGCGGCCAGCGTCCATCGGCTCAGCCACTGTGCGGCGATGCCGACAGCGCCGCCGCCCAGCGCGCCGCCGCCGACGAGCGCGATCGTGCGGCGCGACCGGAACGCCGCCTCCGCCACCGACAGGCCGGCGCCCACGCCGGCGCCACCTGCCGCGCCGCACCCGGCGCCGACGAGAGCCAGCACCGGAATCACCGCTGGCGACGCCGTGCCCGCGGGTGAGGCCGCCAGAATCGCGCCGCCTGCGGCGCCGCCGAGCGCGCCCGCAATTCCGCCGCCGAGCGATGCGCCGGCCCAGCGCGACGCGGCAATGCGCGCCGCGCGGCGCAGGCGCAGCGCAACGAGGTGCCAGGCGGCCTCGGCGGACGATGGCGCTCCGAGGATCGGCACGTCGCCGGCGCCCGCGATGTCCCAGCGCGCGTCACGCAGGAGAGCCCGTGCGCGGGCGTGGCCGGGCCGGATGGCGAGTCGCGCGAGGGCTTCAGCCGTGCCGAGGGCGTGGAGCAGTTCCGCAGCCTCGCGTTGATCTTCTGCGTCCGCCGCGCCGCCGGGCACGCGGGTGACGCGCTGGAGCAATGGTTCGAACGGGTCGGCGGTGATCGCCGGTTCAGCCGCTGCTGCCGGCGCCGCAAGCGGCGTCTCGCCCGTGCCCGCCCAGCCGTGGTCGTCGTCCTCTTCGGTCACCTCGGCCCACACGAACTGGTAGCCATGACGTGACACGGTGCGGATGAAGCGCGGCTCGCGCGAATCGTCGCCGAGCGTGCGGCGGATGGTGCGGATCGCCTGGCTCAGCGCGCTGTCGGAGACGACGACGTCGCTCCACACGCGATCGAAGATGTCCCGGCGGTGCACCGCCTCGCTCCGGTGGACGACCAGGAAGACGAGCAGATCGAAATAGCGTGGGATGAGCGGCAGCTCACGCCCGTCGCGCAGCAGCACGCGGCGCCGCGGCGAGAGGACGAACTCACTGAAGCGGTAGCGCGCCACGGGCGATGCGGACAGGAGCCGTGTGTCCCTCTAGGGAGTCGGGATCACCGCGAGGCGATCGCCCTGGTACGACCCGACCCAGAGCTCGTTGCCGATTTCCACGGCGACGGTGCCGAAGCGGAACGCGGCGTCGTCGGCACGGCGGTAGATTTCACGCACCGCCAGTGTGTCCGGATTGATCTTGACGATCACTGTCGCGGTGTCGGTCACGTCGCGCGAGCCGGTCTGGCCGGCGGCATACAGCGAGCCGTCGCGAGCCCAGCGGATGTTGTCGACGCGGAAGCCCAGACGGATTTCGTCGCGCATGGGCGCACCGCCGTTGCGTGACAGACGGAAGAACGACTGGCTGCCCCACGCGGCCACGTAGTACCACTTGTCGTCCTTCGAGATCTCGATGCCGTTGGCGCCGGCGGCTTCGCTTCCTGGCACCTTCTTCCAGCCGGAGCCGGTGTGCCATTCCCACAGCGCGCCGTTCTTCTCGCCGTCGAGCATGCGCTCGCGCGCTTCCGGCGTGATGTTGCGGGCGAGGAAGTCCGTGGCGATGAAGCCACCGTCCGGCAGGCCGCGCACCGAATTGAGGCCGATCGGCTCCGGCGCGATGACGCAGCCGATCCAGGTGACGGCCGGCGTCGCCGGCCGCGTATCGATCTCGAAGACTTCCACCGATTCGCGCGTGCCGTGGCCGACCACGAAGAGCGTGTGGACGGTGCCGGTGCCAGGCTGCAGCCACAGGCCGTGCGTCGTGAACCTTGGGTTCGGCCCGCTGTCGGGCGGGCCGGGGCAGTCGCCGTACTTCTTTTCGTCGGGACGCTTGCGCGCCGCGGCGGCTGGATAGGCGCGGTGGCTCTGACGGTCGCTGACGCGAATCAGGTTGATACCCGATCCGGCATACGCCGACGCCACAACCCACTGGTCGCCAGGCACCACCACGAGATCCTCGGGCGCCTGTTGGTTGCAGATGAGCTTGAGACCGGAAAGGCTCGTGGTCGCGCAGTCGGTCATGGGCGGCGGTGCGGGCGGCGCTTGCGCGGCGAGTCTCAGCGGCGAAGCAAGCACTACTACAATGGCCACCACCAACCGCGCGCGCATGCAGGCTCCTTGGGTGAGAGGCTCGAATCGAGGGCGTCGCCGAGCGGCCTCGATCTTAGTGCATGTGCGGCGCGCGCCTGAGGTCGCCGTTCGTTTGGCCGGGCCTGTGCGTTCTTCTGTGGGGAGGAGCTTCTGATGCGCGTCAAGCCTTGGTGGGTGCCGGTCGTCGGGGCGGTGGCGATCATGGCGTGGGTCGGCAGCCTCTACTCGCAGACGGCACGGCCGCCCGTGCGCTACCTCGCACAGGGCTGGACGCAGGACGATCGCGGCCGCTTCTACACGACGTCGCAGGGTTCGCAGCTGGTGCCGTATGCCTGGTACCTGGCGCTGGAGCAGCCGGGCGCGGTCACGGCCCGGTTCAACGAGAACTCGCTCGTGCGCTACGGATATCTCGAGAACCAGGACTCGAAGCTCAATCCCGATCGGCTCGCGCTCGGCTTCGTGAAGGACGGCGACACCGATTGGCTCGGCCTCACCTGCGCCGCGTGCCACACCAACGAAGTCGACTTCGGCGGCAACAGCTGGCGCATCGATGGCGCCCCGGCGCTGGCCGACACGTGGGCGTTCCTCAACGACCTCGGCGAATCGCTCAAGCAGACCGCCGCCTCGCCCGACGGCGAGAAGTTCCGGCGCTTTGCGGCGAACCTGCGCCCGCCCGCGACGACGGCGGCGCAGCGCACCGATCTCCACACGCGGCTGAAGACCTTTTCCGACGGGTTTACCAAGTTCGTCGATTCGAGCCGCACCGAAGTGCCCTGGGGTCATGCCCGCATCGATGCGTTCGGGATGATCTTCAACCGGGCCACCGGCATCAATCTCGATCGCTGGGAGAACACCAGGCCGCCGGACGCGCCCGTCAGCATGCCGTTTCTCTGGGATACCCACTGGCACGACTTCGTGCAGTGGAACGCCTCGGCACCCAACGCCATCGCGCTCCAACGCCTCGGCCGCAATGTCGGCGAGGTGTTGGGTGTGTTCGCGCACGTCACACCCGATACGCGAGGGTTGCTGCGGGTCGAGAGCTCGGCGCGGCCGCGACAGCTGCTCGACATCGAGAACCGGCTGTCGCGGCTGCGGTCGCCGGACTGGCCGTTTGGCGGCATCGATCAGGCCGCGGCTCAGCGCGGCGGCGCCATCTACAAACAGTACTGCGCGAGCTGCCACGCGGAGGTCCCCGCCGATCAGCGTGGGCGGCCGCATGGCATTACCAAGACACCGATCAAGGTGGTCGGGACCGACCCCCTCATGGCGACCAACGCGCGCGACCGCGTGGCTGTCGCCGGCCCCATGGAAGGCCGTCGCGTCACGCTGACCGGCAAGCCGCTCGATGCCAATCCCAAGAGCGTCGAGCTCACCGTCGCCATGGCCATGGGCGTGATTCTCGAACCGAAGAACTGGCACTCGCGATCGGTCAACAGCGACGTCGATCTGTTCTCGGCCATGCGATCCGACGACGCTGCCACGCCAGCGTCCGGGCTGAGGCTCACGGGTGTGGCCGACCTGCTGCGGCGCGCGCAGGAACTGTCGGAGCAGCACAAGAAGGGCACCGAGGAGCTCGTCTACAAGGCGCGCCCGCTCAACGGCATCTGGGCGACCGCGCCGTATCTCCACAACGGATCGGTTCCGACGCTGTGGCAGATGGTGCAGCCGGGCGCGCGGCGGCCGCAATTCTTCGTGGGCTCGCGCGAGTTCGATCCCAAGGAGGTCGGGTTCCGTTACGACGCCGGCGGGACGCCGTTCGACACCACCAGGCGCGGGAATCTGAACACCGGCCACGATTCGTACCTGCCGAAGGGCGCCGAGATGTCCGACGCCGATCGCTGGGCGCTGGTCGAGTACATGAAGACCCTCTAAAAGGTCAGGTAGGCCAGGTAGGTCGTAGGGCGGGGCTTCAGCCCCGCCTGCTTGTGCGTGGGCCGGGTCTTCAGACCCGGCGAGCTAAGATCGGACCATGTCCCTCGACGCGGTGGTCGGCCACCGCCGGCTCGTGACACTGCTGTCGCGCGCGATCGCCCGCGACACGCTGCCGCCGGCGCTGCTCCTGGCCGGGCCGGCCGGTATCGGCAAGAAGCGTGTGGCCCTGGCGCTGGGCCAGGCGATCAACTGCACCGCGCCGCGGTCCAGCGACGGGCTCGAGCGCGACGCCTGCGGCGCGTGCGCGTCGTGCCGCCGAATCGCGCGCGGCGTCCACCCGGACGTGGTGGTGGTGGCGCCGGGCGACAGCGGGTCGATCAAGCTCGAGGTGGTGCGCCCCGTGATCGATCAGGCCAACTACCGGCCCTTCGAAGCCCGCCGTCGCGTGGTCATCATCGACGAAGCCGACGCCCTCGTGCCCCAGGCCCAGCATGCCCTGCTCAAGACGCTTGAAGAGCCGCCGTCGGCGTCGATCTTCCTGCTCGTGTCGTCGCTGCCCGACGCCCTGCTGCCGACGGTGCGCTCGCGTTGCCCGCGCCTGCGCTTCGGCCCGCTCGCGCCGGGTGAAGTGGCGGCGGCGCTCGTGCGCGATCATGAGTACAGCGAAGTCGAAGCCCGTGCGGCGGCGGTCGATGCCGAAGGCAGCGTCGGACGGGCCCTGTCGTCCAAATCGGCCGACCTCGTGGATGCGCGCGAAACGGCGACGCGGGTCCTGCAGCAAGCCGCCCGGGCGGCCGATCCGGTGACGCGCGTCGGCACCGCGCAGGGGCTCAGCCCGAAGAAGGGCTCGCCGATGAACGATCGCGACCAGCTCTCGGCCACGCTCAGGATCATGTCGTCGGTGCTGCGCGACCTCGGCCTGATGGCCTCGCAGGCCGACGCGGCCGTGATCGCCAACGCCGATCTGCGCTCCGATCTGGAGGCGCTGTCGCGGTCCTACGACGCCAACCGCAGCGTGCGCGCCTACGCCGCGGTGGATGAAGCGCTCGCGGCGCTCGAGCGCAACGCCAACGCAAAGGTGGTTGCCAACTGGCTCGTGCTTCAGCTGTGAACCTGAAGGATGGGAAACCCCGCATCGCGATCACCGTCGGCGACCCGGCGGGGATCGGGCCCGAGATCGCGCGCAAGGCTGCCGACGACGCGCGGGTGCGAGAGGTCTGCGACCCGGTGCTCTACGGCCCGCCTCCTGGCCACACGTTCACCATGGGACAGCTTTCGGCCGACGCGGGGCGCGCGGCCTTCGACGCCGTGTGTGCCGCGGTGCGCGACGCGCAGGCGGGCACGGTGCACGCGGTCGCCACCGCTCCCGTGAACAAGCTCGCGTTCTCGCGCGCCGGACTGCCGTGGAAGGGGCACACCGACCTGCTCGCCCACCTGACGGGCAGCCCCCGGGTCGCGATGATGTTCTGGAGCGAGCCGCTGAAGGTCGTGCTGGCGACGATTCACGTGCCGCTGGCCTCGGTGCCGGCGGCGCTGACCCGCGACGTGCTCGACGGCATCGTCGACCTCACGGCCGCGGCGCTGCCGCGGTTCGGTGTGCCGCACCCGCGGCTGGCCCTTGCCGGGCTCAACCCGCACGCGGGCGAGGACGGGCTACTGGGAACCGAGGACGAGCAGGTACTGCGGCCGGCGGTCGCGGCGGCGCGCGCGCGGGGCGTCAGCCTCGAGGGCCCGTTCCCGGCCGACACGCTGTTCGTGCGCGCCGCCCGCGGCGAGTTCGACGCCGTGATTGCCTGCTACCACGATCAGGGACTGATTCCGGTCAAGCTGCTCGCCTTCGGCCGCGCAGTCAATGTGACGCTGGGGCTGCCGATCGTTCGCACCTCGGTCGATCACGGCACCGCGTTCGACATCGCGGGGAAAGGCATCGCGGATCCGTCGAGCATGGTGGAAGCGGTCCTGCTCGCCGCGCGGCTGGCCGGACGGCGCGGGGGCGCGGAGGAATGAGCAAGAAGCAGGGACGGTTGTGGGCTTGGCGGCGTCGCATCGCCTACCGCCTGCTCGCGCGGCCGCACAACGACCGACAGGACGCCGACGCCGACGTCGTGCCGGTCCGGCTCGATTACCCCGGCACCGACATCTGGCTGCGCGTGACCTCGATGCCGGAACGCCGCTGGCGGGCGCGGTCGTGCGCCAAGGAACCCTGGACCGTCCGCTGGATCGAGGACATGGTTCGTGACGGCGAAGTGCTATACGACATCGGCGCCAACGTCGGCACGTTCTCCTTGATTGCCGCCTTGAGCCGGAAGGCCTCCGTGGTGGCTTTCGAACCGGGCTACGCCAACTTCGCGCGGCTGTGCGAGAACATTCAGCTCAACCAGTGCACGGGACTGATCGTGCCGGTGCCGTTGCCGCTCAGCGACAGCACCGGGCTGCTGACCTTCAAGTACCGGTCGTTCGAGCCGGGCCAGAGCCGCCACGCCCTGGGCGGGACGCCGTTCGTGTCCAGGCTCGAGTCGATGCCGGCGAACCTCCAGCCGGTGTGTGCGATGACGCTCGATCGGGTCGTGACCGACTTTGCTCTCAGCCCGCCGCATCACCTCAAGATCGACGTGGATGGCAGCGAGGTGCGGGTGCTGCGCGGGGCCACAGCCGTGCTTCGAGGCGAGCAGCTCCGCACGATTCTCATCGAGAGCGATGCCGGCCAGTGGGACGCGCTCGCTGGGGAATTGAGCGGGGCTGGGTTTACCCTCCAGGCCCGGCACGAGCGGCCGGAGAAAGACGGCGCGCCCGCCTACGCGCTGTGGGCGAGATGAGCCGTTATCGTGGCTCGTGCGCCGGGCCGCCGGGTTCCTGAATCGCGAGGCCCACACCCGTCCGTCCGTACCCGTTGCCGTTGTAGAGCATGTAGCGGCGGCCCTGCCAGTCGAAGATGCAGGGGTACTCCACCATCTCCGAGTCCCAATCTCCTGCGGCCGGGCGCAGCCCGCCGGTGGACAGCCGCGTCCAGCGCCGGCCGTCGGCCGACTCGGCGAGCCCGATCTCGTACTTCGCACCGCGTACCGCGAACCACATGCGATAGGCATCGGCGTCGCGCACGACCCACGGCCGCGCGAAGGCGTGCTCCTCCGGGGTCGCATAGTCGAGGCAGACGGTGCCGTCGCGCGTCCACGCGACGCCGTCGGGCGACTCGGCATAGCGGATGTTGTAGTAGTGCCGCGGTCCCGACGCGTGCGCACGCCACTCGGTGGCCGAGACGTACCACATGCGCCAGCGCCGATCCTCGATCGAGACGAAGGGCGACGCGGTCAGGAACGGATCGGTGCCCGACCGATCGAGCAGCGGCGCCAGCGACTGCCGCTCGAAGGGTTCGCCGCCGGTACTGACCGCCACGCCGGCCGCGAGGTAGAAGGGCACGGTCACCCCGCGACTCCAGCCGGTGTAATACAGCAACCGCCGGCTGCCATCCGTGACCAGGGACGACGTGGTCACGCCACTGTCGTCGAAGGCGCCGAGCGGGCCGAGATCGAGTACAGGATCCGGATCGAGCGCCGTCAGCGACGGGGTGCCGGACATGGTCAACACGGCCCGGCCGATGCGCGCGCGCCCGGCCGCGTCGCGCAGGCTGAGATAGACCGCCCAGCGATCGCCCAGCGGTTCGACCACGGGTAGCGCCGCGTGGGTGGTGGCCCACGGCGCGCCCGACGTGTCGAGCGCCAGGCGGCCCAGGCGCCGCCAGCCCGTGCTCATAACTCGATCTCGTCGCTCGTCTTCTGAAACAGCTTGGCGCGCTCCGGCAGGTAGACGCTCTTTGGCGCCGTATCCTTCATGATGATCGCGCCCGCGCCGATGAGCGTCTGTTCGCCGAGCGTGATCGAGTTGCGCAGCGTGCTGTTGACGCCGAGGAACGACCGCGTCCCCACCTTGACATAGCCCGAGATGACCACGTGGGAGGTGACGAAGCAGTGGTCTTCGATCACCGCGTCGTGCCCCACGTGGTTGCCGCTCCACAGCGTGACGTTGTTGCCGATGGTGACGAACGGCTGCACGGTGTTGTCTTCGAGGATGAAGCAGTTCTCACCGGGAGGGGTCTGCGCCAGGTAGCTGCAGCGCGAGCTGACGTAGCTTTCGAGCCGGTAGCCGGCCGCTTTCATGGCCGAGTACTTGTCCGCGCGGACGCCATTCATCTTCGCGTAGCTCAGCGCCACGAACATCGAATACTCGGCCGGTGGGTAGCGGGCCACGGCGTCCTCGGCGTCCGTGAGCGGCAGACCGAGGAACTCGTCGGCGGTGCGGAAGGCGCGGTCGACGACGAACCCGGTCACGTCGTGAGAGGTATCGGTCGTGAAGTAGTGGTGCGCGAGTCGGGCGATGTCGCCGGCGCCGAAAATCACGAGTCTGGCCATGGCGTCAGGAGCGTCGCACGAGGATCGTGAACTCGTAGAGCGGGTAGTCGTGCAGCAGGGTCACGAAGCGCGAGTAGGCGCGCTTGCAGTGGTCGAACAGCGCCAGCGGGTCCGCGTAATAGAGGTCGGGCCGCCGCTTGTCGGCGTCGGAGTACAGCGTGAGGGCGTTGAAGGCGAACCCGCGCGTGCCGAGCGCCGCGAGGTCCGCGATCGTGTCCCGCGCGTAGGCGGCCCACTCCGGCTCGCCGGCCCCCTGTTTGACGTTGAGCACGCCGCTGGCCACCGCGTAGTCGAGAGGCGTGAGCTCGTGACGTGCCGCCGTGACCTGGCAGGACGAGAGATCGCTCAGATGGGTCCGCGCGGCGTCGATCATCTCGGGGCTCACGTCGAAGCCGACGTACGGACCCTCGTGGCCGCGGGCCCGGAGGTAGCTGCCGAGCGCGCCGTAGCCGCACCCGTAATCCACCACGCCGGCGCTGGGCTCGGCTTCCCACAGCCGCGCGAGCTGCTGGAAGCGCAGCTCCTGCGACCCGAGCGAATTCCAGTCCATGCCGGCCGGCGTGGCGCCGTGCGCGCGCAGGCGGCGTTCGTAGTAGTCGCGGGCCTGGGCCCGCAGCGGCGCGTGCGCGGGATCGACGCTCATGACACCCGATCCTGCTCGTGGCGATATTCGGCGCGCACGATCGTGTACGGCCGCTGTTTG
>DATMDI010000373.1:0-2045 GCA_035557875.1 Vicinamibacterales bacterium | reverse complement strand
CGGAACTTCCTGCTGTCAAACGCGCTCTTCTGGCTCGAGGAGTACCACGTGGACGGCCTCCGCGTGGACGCCGTGGCCTCGATGCTGTACCTCGATTACTCGCGCCCGGAAGGGCAGTGGATTCCGAACGAGTATGGCGGGCGCGAGAACCTCGAGGCGGTGGCGTTTCTCCAGCAGCTCAACACGCTCACCCATGGGCGCGCGCCGGGCACCATCACCGTGGCCGAGGAATCGACGTCGTGGCCGGCGGTTAGCAAGCCGACCTACGTGGGCGGGCTCGGCTTCACCTACAAGTGGAACATGGGCTGGATGCACGACATGCTCGCCTACATCCGAGAAGACCCCGTGCACCGGCGCTGGCACCATGGCCAGATCACGTTCTCGATGCTCTACGCCTTCACCGAGAACTTCGTGCTGCCCTTCTCGCACGACGAGGTCGTGTACGGCAAACGCTCGATGCTCGAGAAAATGCCCGGCGACGCCTGGCAGCAGCACGCATCGTTGCGTGCGCTCTACGGCTACCTGTTCGCCCACCCGGGCAAGAAGCTGATGTTCATGGGCGCCGAGCTCGGGCAGCGGCACGAGTGGAACCATGACGCCAGCCTCGACTGGGGGACCCTCAGCGACCCTCGGCACTCGGGGCTGCAGCGCTGGGTACGCGATCTCAATGCCGTCTACCGCCACGAGCCGTCGCTGTACGAGGTGGATTTCGACGGCCGGGGCTTCAGCTGGATCGACTGCCACGATGCCGACCATAGCGTCGTGTCGCTGCTGCGGAAGGCTCGTGACGAGGCGGACTTCAGCGTGGCGGTGGTGAACTTCACGCCAGTGCCGCGACCCGGATACCTGGTCGGCGTGCCCGACGCTGGCTGGTATCGCGAACTGCTCAACAGCGACCTTGCCATCTACGGCGGCAGCAACCTGGGCAACAACGGCGGGGTGCGTGCCGATGGTCCGCCGGCGCACGGCTTTCCGGCGTCCGTTCGTGTGATGCTCCCGCCGCTTGGATTCCTGCTGCTCAAGAAGGGCGGGTAAGGCGCGTACGGCGGGTAGGGCGGGGTAGGGCGGGTCTTCAGACCCGCCTGAGCCACCCCTCCACTTCCGCCAGCGTCGGTACGCCTCCAAGGGCGCCGTGCCTGGTGCAGCTCAACGCGGCGGCGGCGGTGGCGAAGCGGAGCAGGCGCTCCGGCGGATCGCCGCGCAGCAGCGCCACGATGAACGCACCTCGGAACACGTCGCCGGCGCCGGTCGAATCGACGACCTCCACCGCCGGCGCCTCACACCGAATCACGCGATCCCCGTCGAGCAGCAGCGCGCCCTCAGCGCCGAGGGTGACGCAGCGGAGCCGCGCGTTCGCCGCGGGCAGCTTGCGCAGCGCGCGCTCCGGGTCGGCTTCGCCGGTGATCGCTTCGGGTAATCCTTGCGCCAGAATCGGGATGGTGAGCTCGGCGAGCAGTGCGGCCGTGCCGGCGCCGATGGCGTCGAGGTCGCACGTCACCTGAGCCCCGGCCGCGCGGCCCAGTCGCGCCGCCTCGATCGACGAGGCTTCGTCCACACCGTCCACGTGCACGACGCGCGCCCGCGCGAGGGCCGCGCGCGGCAACATCTCCGGCGTCAGCGCGAGCGCCGCGTCGCGATGGGCCATCACCACGCGATCGCCGTTGCGCTCGTCCACCAGGATCACGGCCGAACGGTTCGGCGCCGGCCGCACCGGCGCGTAGGTCAGATCGAGACCGCGGGACTCGAGCGCCGCGCGCAGCCGCGTCCCGTCGTCGTCGTCGCCGAACACGCCGACATAGCTGGCGCGGAGCCCCATCGCCGTGCAGGTGCACAACGCGGTCACGATCTGCCCGCCCGGCTCGTGCGACGTGCTGCTCACCTGGAACTTGGTGGCGCTGCCCGGCCCGGGCAAGGCCGGCAAGCGCAGCACGTGATCGACCGAGTTTTCGCCGATGCCGACGACGTCCCAGCGGGCATCCGTCATGCCGGCCCCGCGGACGCACGCTGCAGTTCGTACAACGCGATGCCGGCGGCCATTGCGACGT
>DATMDI010000372.1:0-7316 GCA_035557875.1 Vicinamibacterales bacterium | reverse complement strand
CGCGAGGACGGCATCGATGAGCGCGAGTCCCGCGGCCGGCCCGTCGCGCATGGCCACGGCGGCGGCTCGATTGAGCTCGACAACCGGCGAGGCGTCGGCGCGCAGCAGCACGTCGTAGAGGCCGACGATCTGCGCCCAGTCGGTCGCGGCGCCATCGGCCGCGTCGGCGTGCACCGCCGCGATGGCCGCCTGCAGCGCGTACGGCCCCGGCGGTCCGGACCCGAGGGCGCGCTCCACGAGCGCCACACCGTCGGCGATCAGCCCACGGTCCCACGCCGAGCGATCTTGCGCGTCGAGCAGCACCAGCTCGCCCGCGGGCGAGGTTCTGGCGGCGCGCCGCGATTCCTGGAGCAGCATCAGCGCGAGCAGCCCCAGGGCCTCGGGTTCGGCCAGCAGCTCCACGAGCAGGCGCCCGAGCCGGATGGCTTCGCCCGACAGGTCGTGGCGGGTGAGTGTTGCGCCCGATGACGCCGAATAGCCTTCGTTGAAGACGAGATAGACGACGCGGAGCACGGCGTCGAGCCGATCCGGCAGCTCGGTGCGCCCGGGTATCTGGTAAGGGATGCGGGCGTCGCGGATCTTGGCCTTGGCCCGCACGATGCGCTGCGCCACCGTGCGCGGCGCGGTCAGGAACGCGCGGGCGATCTCCTCGGTGGTGAGGCCGCAGACCTCACGCAGCGTCAGAGCCACCTGCGCATCCGGCTGCAGGGCGGGGTGGCAGCAGGTGAAGATCAGGCGCAGTCGATCGTCCTCGAGCGTTTCCTCGCCAATCCATTCCACAGGCGCCGCAGTCTGGCCTTCGAGCTCGCTCGCCAGTGCGGCGAGCGACGCGTCGAACCGGGTCCGGCGCCGCAGCGCGTCGATGGCGCGGAAGCGGCCCGCCGACACCAGCCACGCTCGCGGGCTCGCCGGCACGCCGTCGCGCGGCCACTGTTCGACCGCGGCCGAGAACGCCTCGTGCAGCGCTTCCTCGGCGCGGTCGAAGTCCCCCAACAGACGGATGAGGGTGGCGAGCACGCGGCGTGACTCGGTCCGGTAGACCGTGTCGATGACGCCCCGGACATCCGAGGCCGCGTCCCCGCTGTTACCGATTCCGCTCACCGCGGCCCTTAACTGAAGTCTTGGATGGGACGCACTTCGACGGTGCCGAACTTGGCGGACGGGATCCGCGACGCCACCTGCAGCGCGTCGTTCAGATCCTTGGCTTCGATCAGGTAGTAGCCACCGAGCTGTTCCTTGGTTTCGGCAAACGGACCGTCGGTGGTCGACATCTTGCCGCTGCGCACCCGCACCGACGTGGCCGTGTTCACCGGTTGCAGGGCCTCGCCCCCGAGGTAGTGGCCGGACTTCTTGATGTCCTCGGTGAACGCGAAGTACTCGCCCATGAACGCGTCGGATTCGCTTTTCGACATGGCGCCGAGCTTCTTCTCTTCATCGTAAATCAGGCACAGGTAGCGCATCGTGTTCCTCCAGCAGCATGACGGGTGACCCCGTCGGTTCACCAGGTAGTCGCCGGGACCATCCAGAAATCGACAGCGGTCGTCATACAATCTCGCACGGACCCCGGTTCGGGGCATTTCATCGAAGGTGAGGGACGATGAGAGGATGGCGTTTTCTGGCGGTGCTGTGCGTGAGTCTGGCTCTCGTAGCGGGCTGCGGCGAGGATAAGGTGACGCAACCGACGCCAACCCCGACGCCCACGCCAACCCCCACGCCAACCCCCACGCCGACACCCACCCCCACGCCCCCGCCAGTGGCGGCGCTCGATTCGCTGGTCATCGCGCCGGCCAGCGTCGAAGGGCAGGGCAGGCCAACCGGGACGGTCACGCTGTCCGCTCCCGCCCCCGCTGGCGGCGCCGTCGTCGCGCTCGAAACCAGCAACCCGGAGATCGCCAAGGTGTCAGCCAGCGTGACAGTGCCGGCTGGAGCCACGACCGCGACGTTCTCGGTCGATACCGCCACGGTGCCGTCCACCGGAGATGTGACGATCCACGCGACGTACCTCGGCGAGAGCCGGGCGTTCGTGCTGACGGTCCGCGCTCCGGCGCTCGCCGCCCGTTTTACCGTGTCGTCGGCGTCAAGAGGAAGTGGCGCCTGCCAGATCTCCAATGCCGCCGGCGCGGTGGATTGCCGCCTCGACGCTACGTCGTCGGGCGGGTTCGTCTCGCGCTACATATGGTTGCTGGGCGCCCAGGAATTGTCGTTCCCGACGGACCAGGCCGTTTCCACGCCGCCGACCGACTGTTCGCATATCAGCGGCGGCAACGTGGACGGCGGTGCCATGTCATGGAGCGTCAGGCTGAGGGTCGAGGACCGGGACGGGAAGAGCAGCACCAGCGACCCGCAGAGCGTGAACCTCTACCACCAGGGCTTCTGCGGGTACTGAGTCTGGCTCCCCTTGAGCCCTGAGCCCTGAGCCCTGAGTCGTGCGGCGAGACTATCGCCGCCGCACGATCAGTTCGCCTCGCATCTGCGAGTGGCGGCTGTCGTTCGTCAGGTTGGAATAGAAGGCGAAGGTCCCTTCGCGGTCCGCGCGAAGCTCGAGAACGACGCTGCCGCCGGCCGGCACACGCTTCGCCACCCGGTATTCGTCGATGGTGAACCCGTAGGCCACGTCTTCGCTCTTGACGGTGAGGCGGAGCAGGTCGTCGCGGCCCACTTCGACCCGATTGGGTGAAAACCGGAAGTCCTTGGCGGTGATGGTGAGGTCACGCCGCTCGGGCGCCTGCTCCTGAGCGGCCGGGCGGGTCAGCCCTACGGCGAGTACCAGCGCGAACCCAATCCCGAGACCCCCGGTCAGGCGGAGCGAAGGCCCACGTAGGAGACTCATCCGGTTGAGCGGCCGCATTCCAGGCTCGTAAGGCAGCCTAGCACGTTTCCGCCGCTCATCCCGGATGAGCGGTCGAGCTTCTAACCCGGAGCCTTTTCGGTCGAGACTGGCGCGCCGGCGCCTGCCTCCTGCAGCAACGCCTTCCGGCTCAGGCGGATCTTGCCGGTGGGGTCGATGTTGATGACCTTCACCAGGATCTCCTGGCCTTCCTTGAGCTCGTCGCGCACGTCCTTGACGCGGTGGTTCGCGATCTCGGACACGTGCAGCAGGCCGTCGGTGCCCGCCATGATCTCGACGAAGGCGCCGAAATCGGTGATGCGCTGCACCTTGCCCTTGTAGGTCTTGTTCAGCTCCGGCGTCGCCGTGAGCTCCTGGATGATCGAGATGGCCTTGGCCGCCGACTCGCCGTCGGCCGACGCGACGTTGACGATGCCGCTGTCCTCGACGTCGATCTTCACGCCGGTCCGCTCGATGATGCTGCGGATCATCTTGCCGCCGGGGCCGATGACGTCGCGGATCTTGTCGACCGGGATCTTGATCGTGATGATGCGCGGCGCGTAGTCCGACATGGCGCCGCGCGTGGCGCCGAGCGTCTTGGCCATCTCGCCGAGGATGTGCATCCGGCCGGCGCGCGCCTGTTCCAGCGCCTTGGCCATGATTTCCGAGTTGATCCCGGTCACCTTGATGTCCATCTGCAGGGCAGTGATGCCCGTCGCCGTGCCGGTGACCTTGAAGTCCATGTCGCCGTAGTGGTCCTCGGCGCCGGCGATGTCGGACAGGACCGCGTACTTGCCGGTCTTCTCGTCCATGATGAGGCCCATCGCGATGCCCGCGACCGGCGACGCCAGCGGCACGCCGGCGTCCATCATCGCCATCGAGCCGCCGCACACCGACGCCATCGACGACGAGCCGTTCGACTCGAGGATGTCGGAGACGATGCGGATGGTGTAGGCGAACTTGTCTTCCGCCGGAATCAGCGGCGCCAGCGCGCGCTCGGCGAGCGCGCCGTGGCCGACTTCGCGGCGTCCGGGGCCGGTGAAGCGTCCCGTCTCCCCGACCGAGAACGGCGGGAAGTTGTAGTGGAGCATGAAGCGCTTGTAGAACTCGCCGGTGACGTGCTCGATCTTCTGCTCGTCGTCGGCGGTGCCGAGCGTGCAGGTGACCAGCGCCTGGGTCTCGCCGCGGGTGAAGACGACCGACCCGTGGACGCGGGGCAGCACGCCGGTCTCGGTCCAGATCGGACGGATCTCGTCGAACTTGCGGCCGTCGAGGCGGATGCCCTTTTCGAGCGCCTCCACCTTCATCACGTGCTCCTGGAGCTCGTGGAAGATGTGGTCGGCGTCCTTCTTCGCCTGTGAGTCGGGGCTCTCGCCCAGCGAGGCCATCATCTCGGCCTTCACCTTGTCGACCTGCGCGTAGCTCTCGAGCTTTCCCTTGAGGCGCATCGCGTCGGCGAGCGGCCCCGTGAACTTGCTTTCGATCGCGGCGCGGAAATCCGCCGCAATCTCGTGGGCCTTGGGGGCGATCTTCGGCTTGCCGATCGCGGCCTTGAGCTCGTCGATGGCCGCGACGAGCTGCTTGATCGCGGCGTGCGCCGCTTCGAGCGCGCCGACGACCTGGGCTTCCGGCACCTGCTTGGCGCCGGCTTCCACCATCACGATGCCGTCCTTCGTGCCGGCGACGATCAGGTCGAGCAGGCTCTCCTTGCGCTCGGCGTAGGTCGGGTTGATGACGAACTGGCCGTTGACGAGGCCCACGCGCACGCCGGCGACGGTCTTCTCGACCGGGATCTCCGAGATGGCCAGGGCAGCCGAGGCGCCGGTAATCGCGAGCACGTCGGCGTCGTTGTCGGTGTCGGCCGACATGACCATCGCGATGATCTGCGTCTCGTAACGCCAGCCCGAGGCGAAGAGCGGCCGGATCGGGCGGTCGATCAGCCGGCTGGTGAGCACTTCCTTTTCCGGCGGCTTGCCCTCGCGCTTGAAGAAGCCGCCCGGAATGCGTCCAGCGGCGTAGGCGTATTCGCGGTAGTCCACGGTGAGCGGCAGGAAGTCGACGTCGCGCGGATTGGCTGCGCGGGATGCCGCCACGAGCACCATCGTGTCGCCCGAGCGCACGACCACCGAGCCGTGCGCCTGCTTGGCGAGCTTGCCGGTTTCAATCGAGATGGTGCGGGAGCCGACGCGGATTTCTTTCCGCTGCAGATTCACATTGTGCATATCGTTACCTTGGGTTGGAATCGAGTCCAACGCTTACTTGCGAATCCCAAGGCGCTTGATCAGGTCCGCGTAGCGCGCTGAGTCTTTGCTTTTGAGATAGTCGAGCAGGCGCCGGCGCGCGCCGACGAGCTTCAACAGGCCACGACGCGAATGATGGTCCTTCGCGTGAGTCTTGAAATGCTCGGTGAGATAGGTGATCCGGTCGGTGAGAAGCGCGACCTGGACTTCCGGGGAGCCTGTATCGCTGTCGTGAGTCTTGTAGGTGCCGATGATCTCGGTCTTGCGGTCCTTCGTAAACGCCACTGGTGTTCCTCCACGCACGGTCCAGACGTTCGTCACAGGGTGACGCACCAGACCGCCGTATGTAGCTAAATTGCCTTGTCCTAAAGACTTACTATCTTAAATCAGTACGACGGAAGGATGCAAAACGGCGCCCGCCGGGTCACGCGTGGCAAGAGCCACGAGATCGCCGCCAGCGTCGAAGAGCCGCACCCAGGTCTCCGTCGCGACCGCAATTCGCTCCGTATTTCCGGGGTTGGCGAGCGCGCGCCACTGCGCTGGTCCAAGGTCGCGGCCATGGGCCACCCAGTCCAGACCTTGAACGGTCAGTTCGACGGCGGGCATCTCCGAAAGCAGGGCAGCAGGGGCAACCAGCGCCGACTGGAGCTGGCTCAGCTGGACATCGCGCGCTTCCGGCGCACCGGCCAGCCATTCGAACGGCACCGCGGCGTCGAGCGTGAATTCGCCGTTTCGGGTCCGGCGCAGCGCCTCGAGGCACGCCCCGCACCCGAGCATCCGGCCCAATTCGTGCGCGAACGAGCGCACGTAGAAACCGGCCGAACAGGTGATCGACACGCTCGCTGTGTCGTCATCGAACGCCGTCAGCGCGGCGCGCGACACCGTGACCGGGACGGGCTTCAACTCCACCGGCTGATCGCGGCGCGCCAGCGAGTAGGCGCGGCGGCCCTCCACCTTCTTCGCCGAATAGGACGGCGGCATCTGGTCGTACGAGCCGCTGAGCGCCAGCAGGCCGAACTCCACCGCGGTTCGCGTCGGCCGCATCGGGCTGTCGCCAGTGGTGGTGCCGGTGACGTCGTAGCTGTCGGTGGTACGCCCGAAGCGAATGACGGCGTCGTAGTCCTTGTCCGATGCGGAGAGGAACCGCACGAGGCGGGTGGCTTTGCCGACCGCCAGCGGCAGCACCCCCGTCGCCATCGGGTCGAGCGTGCCGGTGTGGCCGATGCCACGCTCGTCGAGCGCCCGCCGCGCCACCGCCACGACGTCGTGAGACGTGATGCCGGAGGGCTTGTCGACGACGAGAACCCCGCTGAGGGACATACGTACGTGGGGGCCGCCTTCAGGCGGCCCATCCGGGCCAGCTAAAGCTGGCCCCCCACGACTGACCGCGCTCGCTCACAGCTCACGCTCGAGCGGTGCGGTTGACGGCATCCACCAGCTTCTGTTCGAACAGCGGAGCCAGGTGCGAGAGGTCTCCCGTGGCCCCGCAGCCCGACGCGTTGGTGTGGCCGCCGCCGCCGAATTCGCGGGCGATGGCGTTCACGTTCACGTCGCCCTTCGAGCGCATGCTGATCCGCCAGTCGCCGGGCCCGCTCTCCTTGAAGAAGACGACCGCTTCGATCTCCTTCACCGTGAGCGGAAAGTTGATGAGCCCCTCGGTGTCGTCGTAGGTGGCGCCGCAGCGGGCCGCCAGCGCCCGGTCCATCCGCAGCGTGGCGACGCGGCCGTCCGCCGAAAGCTGCAGGTCGTTGAGCACCGCGCCCCAGATGCGCACCCGTCCGAGGTTGTTGTTGTCGTAGATGGCGCGCGACACCGCGGTGGGGTCGAGGCCGGCCTCGACGCAGCGCCGGCAGATGTCGAAGGTGCGCGGCGAGATGTGCGAGTAGTGGAAGCCCCCGGTGTCGGTGAGGATGGCGAGATAGACGTGCATCGCCATCTCGACGCTCAGCGGCACGCCGAGCTCGGCGATCAGATCGAAGACGATCTCGCCGCAGGCAGCCGCCGTGAGATCGATGCAGTTCATCGCCCCGTACATCGCGTTGCCGGGGTGATGGTCGATGTTGATGACGAATCCCTTGTCCAGACCCGACACGCCGGGGCGGCGCACGTCGCCGCACTCCATGAAGATCACGGTGTCGCCGACGTCGTCGAGGTGCTCGAGGAGCGAGATGTCCGCCACCCCGGGGAAGTCCTGCATCTGTTGCGGGGCCGGATCGTGCGCCACCATCCGCACGTCCTTGCCGAGCGCG
>DATMDI010000371.1:0-4001 GCA_035557875.1 Vicinamibacterales bacterium | reverse complement strand
GAGGTGCGCTCGACGCGCTCGTCAGGGTAGCCTTGAGCCGTGAGCCCTGAGCCTTGAGCCTCTTCGATCCCCTGACCTTCCGCACCGGCCTCGCCGCGCCCAATCGTGTGGTGCTGGCGCCGATGACCAACAAGCAGAGCCACGCCGACGGCTCGCTCGGGGAAAACGAACTGCGGTGGCTTTGCTCTCGAGCGGAGGGCGGGTTCGGCGTGGTCATGACCTGCGCGGCCCATGTGGCGAAGGACGGCCAGGGCTGGCCGGGTGAACTGGGGATCTTCGACGACGCGCTCCTGCCCGGCCTCACCACGCTCGCCGATGCCCTGCGCCAGCGCGGCGCGGTGTCGATGGTGCAGATCTTTCACGCCGGGCTGCGCGCGGACCCGGCGGTGAGCGGCGCCACGCCCTGGAGCGCGAGCGCGGCCGACGGAATCCGCGCGGCCACCGAGGACGATCTCGCGCGCGTCACCGGCCAGTTCGCCGACGCTGCCTGGCGCGCGAAGACGGCCGGCTTCGACGGCGTCGAACTCCACGGTGCGCACGGCTATCTCTTCACGCAGTTCCTCAGTACCGAGCAGAACCGCCGCACCGACGGGTGGGGCGGCGCACTGGCCAACCGCGCGCGGCTGCTCCGCGAAGCGCTGCGCACCGTGCGCGATCGGGTGGGTCCGTCGTTCACGGTGGGCGTGAGGCTGTCGCCCGAGAACTTCGGCAACGCCAAGGGCCTCGATCTCGACGAGAGCGTGCAGACCGCGCGCTGGCTGGCTGACGACGGCGCCGACTTCATCCACCTGTCGCTCTGGCGCGCGCTCGAGCCCACGACCAAGCGGCCCGGCGAGCATCCGCTGCCGATGTTCAGGGCCGCGCTGCCCATCGACGTCGCGCTGGTGGCCGCCGGCGCAATCTGGACGCGCGCCGAAGCCGACGCCGTGATCGAGCTTGGAGCCGACGGCGTGGCCCTCGGCCGCTCGGCGATCGTCAACCGCAACTGGCCGCTGCAGGCGCGGCACGGCGCGTGGGAACCCCGCCGCCCCCCGGTCACGATGGCCGACCTGCGCGACGAGGGTTTGAGCGAGCCGTTTGCCGCGTACATGCGGACGTGGAAGGGATTCGTGGAAGAGGCGTGATGCTCGGCACTCAACATCTGTGGCTGTTCGTCGTTAGCGGGCTGCTCCTCAACATCACGCCCGGTCAGGACACGCTGTACATCGTCGGGCGCACGCTGGCGCAGGGACGCCGCGCGGGCCTGCTGTCGGTGCTCGGCATCTCCACCGGCTCGGTGATTCACACGCTGGCGGCGGCCTTCGGCCTCTCGGCGATTCTCGCGACCTCGGCGACGGCCTTTACCGTGGTGAAGCTCGCCGGCGCCGGCTATCTCGTCTACCTCGGCATGAAGCTCCTGCTCGAGCGGCCGGCCCCCGCTGTCGGCCCCGAGCTGGCCGCAGTGACAGCATCGGACTGGTCGGTCTACCGGGCGGGGCTCCTCACCAACGTCCTCAACCCGAAGGTGGCCCTGTTCTTCATGGCCTTTCTGCCGCAGTTTGTCGCCCCCGACGCCGGCGCGCGTCTCCTGCCGTTCCTGTTCCTCGGCGCGGTGTTCGTGTTCAACGGCACGCTGTGGTGCCTGGTCCTGGTATGGACCGCTGCGGCCATGAGCCGTCGCCTGCAGCGGAGTACCTCGTGGGGGCTCGCGCTCAAGCGCGCTTCTGGGGCATTGTTCGTCGGCCTCGGCGCGCGACTGGCGCTGAGTAAGTAAGGCGGGTAAGGCTTGTAAGGCGGGTAGGGCGGGTGAGTCGCGTAGGGCGGGGCTTCAGCCCCGCCGACAGCGCCAAGGCCCAAGGCCAACGAGAATCAGAACGGCCGTTCGGCGAGTGCGGCGGCGTCGGCGGCGCAGGCTTCGGCCTGCGGCCTGGCCTTGCCGCGCAGGCGCGACACCTCGTCGCGCGCCGACTCCATATCCGCGCGGAAGGCCGGAACGGCGTGCAGTGCGGCCAGCACGGTCTCGGCGGTGGTGCGGCCCGCCTCGACGGCCGTGACGTGATGCACGCCGCAGACGACGCGGCTCTCGCCGAACGTGCGCGCGCGCTCGAGGAGCTGCGTGGCGCGATCCGGCGCCACCTCGGCGAGGAGACGGCCGGCCATCCAGGCCGCGGTCGCGTGGCCCGACGGATAGTCGGGACTGGCGCGGGCCAGCCGTTCGACCTCGTCGCGGGCGAGGCACACCGCACCGGCCTCACGTTCGTAAGGCCGCTTCCGGCGCCACGTGTTCTTGCCCATCACGGACGAGACGCCCGCGTCCACGCCAGCTTGCGCGAGCAGCCGTACGAGCGCCGGCGCTTCGGCCGGCGCGATCACCGCGTCGAGCGCACAGCTGAACGCCTGCAGTAACGCCGGGGTGCCGAGCGCGTTGTCGCGCTGTGCCATCGTCCACCGCGCGCTCCCCTCGAGGCGGCGCGTGGCGCGGAAGACGGTCAAATCCGCGGCGTCGCGGCTGTCTCCCTCGACCGGAGGAGGGGCGAGCACGCGCACCACGTCGGGCGCGGTCCCCGGCGCAAGGTAGCCCACGCGCCGCGGGGCAGGCGCAGGTGGCGCTGCGACCGGCGCCTGTGTCACCGCGGGAGCTGGCGCCGCCGATGTCTGCGCCGCCACGTCGGCCACCGCCGCCGCGACAGCGAGGAGTGCCAGGATAGGGGCCGTGCGAGGGGTCGTCACGGCGGAGATCCTACCAGAGGCTCAAGCCTCAAGCCTCAAGGCTCAAGGCTCAAGGCTGCCAAGAACTCCTACTGCAAGCGTTCTTCCTTGAGCCCTGAGCCCTGAGCCTTCTTGTCAAAAATACCTTTTGTAGCCGACGGTGAACGTCAAGCCCGTGGCGTCAGGCAGCCCGGTCGGATGGCTGACGACGTCCCAGCGCAGCTCGGTTTTGATGGCCGACTGGATGTTCAAGAGGAACTCGGCACCACCGCCGAAGTTGAGGCCGCCGCGGGTTTCGCCGGGAGGATCGGTGGCGTCGTCGAGGTGCAGCCGGACGAAGTAGACGCCTGCGCCGAAGGTCGCGAAGGGCCGCCACGGCCCCGTCTCCCAGTTGTAAGCACCGGAGAAGAGCAGCTTCATCTGCCGGAAGTGATCCTCGGTGCGGCCGTCGAGTCCGGGACTGGCAAACGCGAGCATGCCGCGGGCGCTGATGCGCGGCGTGAAGTAATACTCACCAAACCCATCAATCGCGAATGTATTTTCGAACTCCTCGTCTGGAAACAGGACACCGGCATCGAAGCCGTAGCCGATCACGCCCTTGTCGGGCGTGCGCACGCGCGTCTGCGCGCTGATCTCGCTGGCCGTGCCGACAAGGATGAGCAGCGCGCTGGCGATCCGAAGGGCGCGGCGCGCGCGAAGGACACGATCTGAACGGAGGCTCTGCATGTTGCTCAGGATAGCAACAGAAGTGCCACACACGCGCGGAGCGTGGCAGCGTGACGTGGTGTCAGCGCCGCGCGATCGCGATGTCGCCGCTGAACGATCGCAGCGTGACGAGTGGTCCGCCGTCGCCAGAGAGGCCGCGCAACAACCGTACTCTGCCGGCGCCGCGTCCGTCGCGACCCGCACGCCCGAGCCGGCTGCGCGGCGCCGGCGTTTCGCGCCGCTCGTCGAGCGTGATCGGAAATTCCGACCGGACCGTGCCGTTCACCGTCGCGGCTTCCACCTCGAAGTCGTCGTCGGCCGAGGCCAGGCGCACGTCGCCCGACTGCGACTGCAGCGAGTAGCGGCCGTTGCGCGCCAGCCGGCCGGTCAGCTCGATGCGCCCTGTCAGCGACTGAGCCGACACGCGTTCGGCTTCGCTGTCCGACACGATGAGGTCGCCGCCGATGGTGCGCAGGTCGGCGGAGCGCGCACGCAGCTGGCGGATTGTCACCGGCCCCCCGAGCGTGGACACCGTGAGGTCGCTGCTCTCGGCGTTCTCGAGCTGCACGGGTCCGGAGAGCGTTCGCAGCGAGCGCACCTGGCCGACC
>DATMDI010000370.1:0-5142 GCA_035557875.1 Vicinamibacterales bacterium | reverse complement strand
GACGTGCGCGTCTTCTGTCCCGGCTGCCTCGTCATCGCGGGACCGGATTACGCCTCCGAGCCCGACGCCGCCGCCCGGCTCGCAACCTCGCCGGCCTTCGCCGCGTGGCCGCTCGTCGTCCTCAGCGACGACGCCGGGCGCGCGACGCGCAGTGCGATGAACTTCCTGTGGACGACGTTCACGCGCTTCGAGCCGGCGGCGGACATCCATGCCGCCGCGACGCGCGTCGTGCGCAACCACGTGGCGCGCACGCCGCCGATCGTGATCGACGCGCGCATGAAGCCCTGGTACCCGAAGGAGCTGACCTGCGACCCGGCGGTCGCGGCGACGGTGACGCGCCGCTGGCGCGAATACTTCCCGTCAGGCGTCGAGATGGGCGACAGCGAGAAGGGACACCTCGACTAGCGGCGCGGCGTGCGGAGGTCGCGCAGGCCGCGCCGCCAGAACCAGGCCGCCGGGGCCAGCAGCGCGGCGCCGACGACGACCTGCGTCCAGATCACCGACGTCGACCACGGCGTGCCGGCGCGGCTCGCGGCCGACCCGGCCTTTGCGGAGTGGCCGCTGGTCGTGCTCACCGACGACGCGGCACGCGCCGCCCGCAGCGACATCAACTTCCTGTGGACGACGTTCACGCGCTTCGAGCCCGCCGCCGACATCTACTCCGGCTCGCGGCAGATCGTGCGCAACCACATCGCCTACGCGTTCCCGATCGTGATCGATGCGCGGTTGAAGCCTGGGCTGCCGAAGGAACTATCCTGCGACGACGACACCGCCGCGCTCGTCACGCGCCGGTGGAAGGAGTACTTCCCGTCCGCGCCCGTTGAGATGGGCGACTCGGAGAAAGCGCATCTCGATTGACCGGTGGGTAGGGCTGGTAGGAAAGACGCTGCGCGTCGGTGAGGCGGGTAAAGGCTCACGACCTCAGGTTGAGGCTCTTACCCGCCCCACCCGCCCTATCTGCCTTACCCGCCCTGAATCGCGAGCGTCAGTGCAGCGATCTTGGTACCGCGAGCGTAAACGCCGAGATGGCGGCGTCGAAGCGGGTGCCGTCATGTGTCACCATCTGGTAGCTGCCCTGCATCGAGCCGACGGGCGTCTTCAGCGGGCAGAAGCTCGTGTACTCGAAGTGGGCGCCCGGCGTCAGCAGCGGCTTCTCGCCGACCACGCCAGGGCCCTTCACCCGCTCGACCTCGCCGTCGGCGTTGGTGATGATCCACTCGCGCGACACGAGCTGCGCCGTTTCAGCGCCGACGTTCGAGATGCGAACGTGGTACTGAAAGAGATACTGCTCCTCGCGCGGCGAGCTGCGCTCGGCGAGGAACTCACTGCGCACCTCGATGCGGATGCCGCGGGTGGTGGTGTCGCTCGTGCGCACGCCCTGGACGGTCGGGTCGAGGGCAGTGTCGGCCGCCCTGCGGCTGCGGGTAGTTGCATCACTCATAAGTAAGGTACCGATCGGCGGCAACACGATTATGTCATGGCTCAATTCGTGAGACTGAGTGGAGGGGCCGGGCACGGAACCGGCGAGCGGCTGCGCCGTAGTACAGTGCACAACTCCGTGGATGAGCCGCAGAAGAAGAAGAAGGTGTCGGCCTCCGCCGCATGGCACGAGGCACGACAGCTGGTCTGGGCCCACCGCCGCCGGCTGACCATCGGTCTGGTCCTGATGCTGGTCAGCCGCATGTCGCAGCTGGTCCTGCCGTTCGCCCCCAAGTGGATCGTGGACGAAGTGCTCGGCAAGGGCCGGTCCGATCTGCTGGTGCCGATTGCGCTGGCCGCCGCCGGGGCCACTCTGGTCACCGCGATCACGGGGTTCGCGCTGTCGCAGATCCTTGGCGTGGCGGCCCAGCGCGCCATTACCGACATGCGCAAGCGGGTGCAGGCCCACATCATGCACCTGCCGGTGCGCTACTTCGACTCCACCAAGACCGGCGTCCTCGTGTCGCGGATCATGTCGGACGCCGACGGCATCCGCAATCTCGTCGGCACGGGGCTGGTGCAGCTGGTGGGCGGTTTCGTGACCGCCGCCATGGGCCTGGTGGTGCTGCTCTGGCTCAACTGGCACCTCACGCTCATCACGATCCTGGTCCTCGGGGCCTTCGGCGGCGGCATGGCCTACGCGTTCAACACGCTGCGGCCGCTCTTCCGCGAGCGCGGCAAGATCAACGCCGAGGTGACGGGCCGCCTCACCGAAGCGCTCGGCGGCATCCGCATCGTGAAGTCGTACACGGCCGAGAAGCGCGAAGAGATCGTGTTCACGAAGGGCGCCCACCGGCTGTTCCGCAACATCGCGCAGTCGATGACCGGCGTCTCGGCCACGAGCGCGGGCGCCACCGCCGTCATCGGCGTCGTCGGCGTGCTGATGATCTGGCTCGGCGGACGGGCGGTGATTGCCGGCGAGATGACGCTCGGCGACCTCATCACCTATATCTTCTTCATCGGCATCGTCGCCGCGCCGCTCGTCGGCATCGCGTCGATCGGCACGCAGATCACCGAGGCGTTCGCCGGCCTGGACCGCATCCGCGAAGTGCTCGAGATGTCCACCGAAGTGCAGGAGGACGCGCAGCGTGCGGAAGTGGGGCCGCTCGTCGGCACGGTGGCCTTCGACAACGTGTGGTTCGAGTACAACCCCGGCCAACCGGTGCTGAAGGGCATCTCGTTCGAGGCGCCCGCTGGTAGCACCACGGCGCTGGTCGGCTCGAGTGGCTCGGGCAAGAGCACGCTCATCGGCCTGGTGATGGCCTTCAACCGCCCGACCCAGGGACGGATCCTGATCGACGGCCGCGATCTGGCCGGGCTGCGGCTCGGCGAGTACCGCGAACAGCTCGCGTCGGTTCTGCAGGAGAGCTTCCTGTTCGACGGCACGATTGCCGAGAACGTCGGTTACGCGCGCCCGGGGGCCACACGCGAGGAGATCGTCGAGGCGTGCCGCATCGCGCATTGCGACGAGTTCGTGTCGCAGTTCCCGCAGGGCTACGACACCATCGTCGGCGAGCGGGGCGTCAAGCTCTCCGGCGGTCAACGGCAGCGCGTGTCGATCGCGCGGGCGATTCTCTCGAGCCCGCGCATCCTGATTCTCGACGAGGCGACGTCGAGCCTCGACAGCGAGAGCGAGCAGATGATCCAGGACGGCTTGCGGCGCCTGCGCGCCGGCCGCACGACGTTCGTGATCGCGCACCGTCTGTCCACGATCCGCAGCGCCGATCAGATCCTCGTCATCGAGGCCGGCGAGATCATCGAGAGCGGCACGCACGCGGCGCTGCTGGCGGCCAACGGCCGCTACCGCCAGCTCTACGACAAGCAGTACAAGTTCGAGACCGATCGGTTCATCAACCCCGGGGAGGACTTCACGCCCGAGCCCGAACAGCCGGCCGCGCCCCCCCGCGTCGGGAGCGCCCTGTAGACGTCATATCAAGGCGGAGCCTCGACAGCCATGGACGAAAGCGTGTTGTTCAACGGTGTGATGAATGCGGTGCTCGGCGGCCGGAAGCGGCGCGGGCACCGCACGATGGGCTATCTGGGGAGTGCCGGCAGTGCGCTGCTGTCGAACCCGACGGCGCTGCTGGCGGCCGCCGGCGTCGCCTGGGGCATTTTCGAAACGCTTCAGGGCGGGCAGTCGGGGCAGGGCGGCGCGCCGGACGCAGGGCTGAATACGTCGGGCGCAGGTTTCCGTCCCGCCTCCGCGCCGGTCGCCGCAGCGCCGCTGCCGCCGCTGCCGGCGGTCGGCGCTTCCGTGGCGGCGCCGATGAGCGACGCCACCCGGATGGTACGCCTGGCCTTGTCGGCCGCGCAGGCCGACGGCGCGCTCGGTCCGCAGGAACGAGAGACAGTGCTGGCGCGGGCCAGGGAGTCCGGGATGGCCGAGATGGTCGAGCAGGAACTGCGGCAGCCGCGCCCGCTCGCGGAGATCGTGGCCGGCGTCGCCGACGCGGCGCAGCGGGCAACGCTCTACAACCTGGCGTTCGCGGTCGCGCGCGCCGACGAACAGGTGGGCGGCGCCGAGCGTATCTATCTCGCACAACTCGCCAACCTGCTCGGCCTGGACCCGGCTACGGTGCAGCAGCTCGAGTCGGCGGCGAGCGCCAGGATCGACGCCACGCCCGAAGCACAAGGGCAGGGACCAAGGGTAGGGTCGTAGAGCGGGGCATCAGCCCCGCCGCGGAGAGGAGAAGATGGCACAAGAGCAGTGGTACATGGCCATCGGCGGCCATCAGGTCGGGCCGGTGTCGCAGGAAGACGTCGTCACCAATCTGAGGAACGGCACCATTGACGGCAACACGCTCGTCTTTTCGGCGGGCATGGCGAACTGGACGCCGCTCAAGGACGTGCCGGCCATGGCTGCCTACCTGACGTCGCCGGCCAGCCGCGCGGCGGCGGCTGCGGCCGCGCCGCCGCCGATCACGCCCGGGAAGCGCGCGCACGAGATCGACTTCCGCATCCTCGGCAGCGAGATGCAGTTCGTCGAAGTGGAGCTCGATCCCGGTGAGAGCGCCGTGGCCGAAGCTGGCTCGATGATGTACATGACTCCCGGCATTCAGATGGAGACGGTGTTCGGCGACGGTTCGCAGCAGCAGCGATCGGGCGTGATGGGCGCGCTGCTCGGTGCCGGCAAACGTCTCATCACCGGCGAGAGCCTCTTCATGACCGTCTTCACCAATCAGGGGGCCGGCAAGCAGCAGGTGTCCTTCGCGGCGCCGTATCCCGGCAAGATCCTGGCGATGGATCTCAAGCAGCTGGGCGGCACGCTGATTTGTCAGAAGGACTCGTTCCTGTGCGCGGCCCGCGGCGTGTCGATCGGGATCGCCTTCCAGCGCAAGATCGGCGTCGGCCTGTTCGGCGGCGAGGGCTTCATCATGCAGCGCCTCGAAGGCGATGGGCTGACGTTCTGCCACGCCGGCGGCACGGTGCATCCCGTCGATCTCGCGCCGGGCCAGACCTTACGGGTCGACACGGGCTGTCTCGTGGCGTTGCAGCCGTCGGTCGCCTACGACATCCAGTACGTCGGCAAGATCAAGACGGCTTTCTTCGGTGGAGAAGGGTTGTTCTACGCGCAGCTCACCGGTCCGGGTCGCGTGTGGCTGCAGTCACTGCCGCTCAGCCGCATGGCCGACCGCATCTACAAGGCGGCGCCGGCCGCCGGCG
>DATMDI010000369.1:0-2179 GCA_035557875.1 Vicinamibacterales bacterium | reverse complement strand
CGCATCGGCTCGTCGATGTCGTGAAAGGCGGCTACCGGCACCACCGGCCCGAACTGCTCTTCGCGGAAGAGCCGCGAGTCGGGCGAGATCGGATAGACCACCGCGGGACGCATGTAGGTGGCTTCGGCCGCACCGCCGTTCCGATTGATGACGCGCGCGCCCTTGGCAACCGCGTCGTCGATGAGGGCTCGCATCGCCTCGACCTTGCCGGGCTCTGCCAGAGGGGTGATCTTCACACCCGGCTGCCACGGCATCCCGCCCTCGAGCTCGTCGACCGCGCGGGAGAACCGCGACAGAAATTCGCTGGCGATGGCGTCGTGCACCCAGATCATCTTGAGCGCCGTACAGCGCTGCCCGTTGTAGGACAGCGCGCCGAGCACGCATTCGCGGATCGCCTGGTCCAGGTCGGCGTCGGCCAGAACAATCGCCGCGTTCTTCGCCTCGAGGCCCAGCACCGAACGGAGCCGGTGCGGTTTGGGGTGCTGGTGCTTGAGCACGTCGGCGACACGGCTCGAGCCGATGAACGCGAGGACGTCAATGCCGCCCGACTTCAGGAGCGGACTGACCACCGTCGCGCCGTCGCCATACACGGTGCCGACGACTCCCGCCGGGAATGAATCCCGAAACGCCTCGAGGAGCGGCTGATGCAGCAACACACCCAGCCTGGGCGGCTTGACGATCACCGGGTTGCCCATGATGAGCGCCGGGATCAGCGTGGTAAAGGTCTCGTTGAGCGGATAGTTGAACGGACCCATGCAGAGCACCACGCCGAGCGGCGCGCGCCGGATCTGCGCGATGACACTCTCCTCGATGACAAACCGCGACGACACGCGGTCGAGGTCCTTGAGGGCGCCGATTGTGTCGCGGATGTAGTCGACCGTCCGGTCGAATTCCTTCTCCGCGTCGGCGAGCGACTTGCCGATCTCCCACATCAGCAATCGCACGACGTCGGCGCGGCGGTCCTTCATGCGCCAGCCGAATTGTTCGACGGCACGGATCCGCCCTTCGATCGGCATCGTCGGCCAGACGCCGCGCCCCTGGTTCCAGGCGCGGGCGCCGGCCGCGAGCACATCGAGTGCCTCGCGCCCCGTCAGGAGCGGATAGGCGCCGATACGCTGCCGATCCAGCCGGCCGCCGTTGTGCAAGCACACAGGCGACTCGACGTCCTGCAGCGGGCCCTCCCACCTGCGCAGGACGCCATCGCAGAGGTACTCGCGCTGCTCGATCGTACCCGCGAGCCGGACCTGTTGCGGGATCTCGTCGAGGTGCGGAAAAATCGATGCGTTGACTGGGGCGTCCATCGCGCGCCGCCCTCCATGCGGCGGTGCCGTGCCCGATGCAGCGAGCCGTCGGCTCAACTAGTGTACGTGCCGCACCGACTCCGACAAATGGCGACGTAGCCGACCCCGCTCCACCTCTGACACCAACCGCGGAGCTATCGGGTCTATCGGATGCCTTGACTCTCTGCTCACGATGCGGCGCACAGCGGCATGGTCCCGACTCGCCGTCGTCGTCGCAGCCCGCCCCGCACCAAAGGCACAATACCCGTCACGGCAGGCTTTCGCGGCATCTCACTCGAATCTCAGCGGCCGCTCACGGTTCGGTGAGGACTCCGCGGCCGGGCCTCGGTCACACTCCGGGCATGAACACCACCGTGATGAACCCCGTGAAGGCATACACCCTTATCGCCCTCGGCCTGGCCCTCGCGGCCATGGGAATCTACGTGGCCAATGCCGACGACGCGCAAGGCGCCGCTAACCTCGGCATGTCGCTGATGGTGGCCGGAGTCGTGCTCGGTGTGAGGGGCGCGCGCACCCGGCTCCCGACCTGGGCGGCCCGCACGGCGCTTGCCGTCGGCGTCGTCGTCGCCGCGTTCGCGGCATTTCTCATCCATGGGGCCGTTGTGACCGCGCCCCTTTTCCCGCGGTCGCAGGAGGTGCCATCAGTCGTCGACCCGGCGCCTTCGCCGCAATATGCGGCGGCGGTCGAGCGCGCGCGGGAGCTCGTGCGCTCGGCCGTAATGGAGCAAAATCTGCCCGGAGTATCCGTGGCGGTCGGTGCCGGCCTGCCCTCCGCAGCCTTGGCGAAGGAGGGCGGCACCGTCGTCTGGGCCGAAGGGTTCGGATGGAGGGACGTCGTGACGCGGGCGCCCGTCACGGCAGACACGCGATTCAACATC
>DATMDI010000368.1:0-2211 GCA_035557875.1 Vicinamibacterales bacterium | reverse complement strand
CCGTCAGCTCGTCGACAACTACGTCGTCACGAAGTACCCGGCGAAGTGACACCGGGTCCAGCCTACGCTCTGATGTGGCTCGCCGGGGCCCAAGGCCCCGGCCTACGGCTGATCGACTACGCTGTCCTTCCCGTCAGGCGGCTTGTTTCGCGATGACCCCATCGCGCTGCGCAATGCGACGGGCCGCCGACGCGCCGGACTCGAGCGCGCCTTCCATATACCCGACGAAGCCGTAGCTTGAATGCTCGCCGGCGAAGTGCAGCCGGCCGAGCCCCTGCCGAAGCGTCGGCCCCTGCGTCGTGACCTGACCAGGAGCGGGGAACGAATAGGCGCCCTTCGTCCAGGCGTCGCCCGGCCAATCCATGTAACGCGCGCGCACGAACGCGGGGCGGATGCCGGGATAGATCTTCTCGAGCGTGGCGAGACGCTGTTCGATGCGGGTGGCTGATGGCCAGGCGCGTGTCTGCTCGGCGCCGGGGCCGCTGGCAAACGCGACCAGTGCGGCCGCGCCGGCGCCCTGTCCATCCGTCCCGTTCCATGTCATGTGCAGCGGTCCATCGGTCAACGAATCCGGCGCCAGGCCGGCGCGACGCCAGAAGCGGTCCTGCAGCGCGATGAGACACTTGATGCTCGAACCCATCTGCGGCGTCAACGTCACCGGCAGCAGCGGCTCGAAGGCGATGCGGTTCCAGACGCTCGGTGGCGCCGTCAGCAGGACGTGGTCGGCCTCGAGCACGCGACCGGTGGCCAACGTGACACGCGCCAGACGATCGTCCACTTGAACACGCGTCACAGGCGTGCGCGTCATCACACGCTCATTGCCGACCGCCGCCGCGAGCCGCCGCGCCAGCTGCTGATTGCCGCCCTTGCAGCGATACACCTCGCTCTCCGTCCAGTACTTCTCGAGCCCGCCGCCCTTCACCATCGCCAGGTTGCCGAGATAGCTCTGCCACTCCGTGATCATCCCGTTGTCGGCGGTCATCTGCGCGTGAAGCCCCGCCTTGCACAGCGCCGACACATCCAGCCCCTCGATCCAGGAGGCGAGCGTACGGCGGTCGAGCGCTTCGGCGTTCGGCGTACGCCACGGCTCGAACGCATCGACGATGCGGGTGGCATCGGCGTTCATCAGATTCGAGGCGGCGTCCAGCTGCTCCCACAGCTCCTCTTCGACCTTCTCCGAGAGCCGCTTGCCGCCGAGCACGATCGGCGCCTCACCATCCTCTTCGCTCACGTCGAGGAACTGCAGCTTGAACTGCTTCGCGTAGGCGACCCAGGTCGGATGATTCGATCCGATCAGCTCGCCGCCACCCTCGACGTTCTTGCCCGGCACCAGATCGGAGAAGCTGAGCACGCGGCCGCCGACGCGATTGCGCGCCTCCACCACCGTCACCGTGTAGCCGGCGCGCGACAGCTCGTAGGCGGCGGTGAGGCCGCTGAAGCCGGCGCCGATGATCACGACGCGTCCCGGTTTCGCCTGCGCGCCGAGGCCAGCGAACCGCTCGCTGAGCAGCACCCCGGTCGCGGCCGCGAGCGAGCGCTGGATCATGTCGCGGCGGGTAATCCCGTCGGGCGTGCCGTAGCGGCGATGCAGGCGTCGAAACAGATCGGGCATTCGGTACCTCCGACAGCGGGGGTCAGAATTCGTGAATCGGGATGCGAACAGGAAGAGCGGACGACGGAGTTCGGTCCCGGCCGCTATTCAAGCGTGAACCATTGCACTTCGACGCGGCGGTTCTGTGCCGAGTCCGCGCCCGCCGGCTCTTCCCAGCCGCGGCCGACGGCATCGAGCCGCTTCGCATCGACATGCTGCTTCTCGATGAGCACCCGCTTGATCTCGTCGGCCCGCTTCTGACTCAGCTCGATCGCCTTGAGCGCCTGCGAGCGCACGTAGGCATCGCCGCCTTGTTTCCGGAACTCGGGCACCAGCGCATTGTCGACATGACCGCGCAGCAGCACGGTCGACCCGGGGCTCACCTGCAGCAGCTTCTTGATGTCCTCGAGGCTCTGCACGTTGCTCTGATTGGTGAGATCGAGCGTCGGCGTGTTCGGCTCGAACAGGAAACGGATGTCCTTGCTGAGCAGAGGATTGGTCTCGACCGCGGGTCCGCCGCCGCCGCGGATCGGCGCAATCGCAATCTTCTGCTCTTTGAACAGCCCCGACTTCTCCATCGCCTGCAGATGGCGGATGTCGACGAAGCGCTCGGCGCTGGG
>DATMDI010000367.1:0-4888 GCA_035557875.1 Vicinamibacterales bacterium | reverse complement strand
GCCGGAGGGCCGCGCGCTCATCACCTTCGACGACCAGACGTCCGTGTTCCAGTTTGAACTTCGTCTGCTCGACGCGCTGGCCGATGAAACCCTGCCGGCCGAGGAGCGGGCCACGTTCGACGCCGTGGCGGAGATCCTCCGCACGACCCGGCGCAGCGATCGCTCGCAGGTCCAGCAGCGCAACATCATCGTCCTGCACGGTGTCGACGAATCGCCTTCGCCGACCGCCAAGCCCGCGTAGCCGCGCCTACGCGTGTCGACCCGCTTCGGCAGCGGGATCGGCGAAGTGCCGCTCTTGCTCGAAATACAGGCGGTCGGCCACGCGACCGGCCGGCACCTCCACGTCGTCGTAGCCGACCACGCTGTCCTGGGGCACGGCCCTGACCAGCCGGCAGCCCTCGACCAGACCCATCGGCAGGTAGCGGTGACGGCGCCGCTCGGCCACGGCCACCGCCTCACCGTAGGTCATGAAGTGGCCGTAGCTGTCCAGCACTTCGCCGACCTGGAGGTCGCGCTTGGCCACCGCGCACACCTCGACCAGCGGCCCCGCGAGCGGCACGCCCGCCGCATCCCCGAAGAGTACGGCGCGGGCCACGCTGGTGGGTGCCTCGAAGTGGCAGAGGTGGTACGGCGTGTAGAAGCAGTAGAGCGGGCCTTCCCCCAGCTTGTACAAATTCAGATAGTGCCGCTGCCGATCGTCCGGCTGTTCGGCCAGGCAGAAGACCGCGGGGCCGGGTTGCGCCCCCACGACGTATTCGACGATCCCGCCGAGGCGCCGGAGTTCGTCCAGGTCGTAGCGGGCCACGAGCGCATCGATGTGTCCGGGATGATCGTGCCCCAGCATGCCGCGCCTCGCCACGGTCAACCCGGTCGCATTGGCCACGATCGCCTGCTCGAAGTTCACCTTCGAACCGTCGGCGAAGGCGGTGACCATTTCCGGCTTCTGCCCCCACTTCTCGGCAAACGCGCGCTGCGTGAGGGGCGTGCGGTAGCGGTCCTGCAGGCCCTTGATGTTGCCCATGACGCGCGGTACCAGGCCGAGGCCCCGGACGAACCGGTGGAGATTGATCTGGACCGCAGGCTGATCGCCGTCGCACGTCGTCACGACGACGCCGTTCCGCGCGGCGTGGACGGCGAGGATCGGACCCAGCGTGGCATCCAGTTCGGCGTTCATCAGGACCAGGTGCTTGCGGTGCGCGAACGCTTCGAGCGCCACCTGCGCGCCAAGCTCGATCGCGCCGGTAACGTCCATCAAGGCGTCGAGGTGGGGCGTCCGGCAGAGCAGGTACGGATCGTCGGTGACGACGGGCACCGCCGCCGCCAGCGCCCGATCGAGCGCCTCCTGCGTCCTGGCCACCACGGGCTGACACTCCGGCGTCGCATAGGCGAAGGCGGCGATCGCCTGGTCGACGCGCCTGGCATATACGGCGGACAGGCGCATGCCGGGCACGTGATTGACGACCTGGTTGGCCACTCCGCGCCCCATGAAGCCCGCGCCGATCATGCCCAGCCGGATCGGATGGCCTTCCGCTTCGCGCTTGCGCAACGCGCTGTCGACGATGATCAACCGTGGCCCCCGTTCCGCTGCGCCGACACGGCCAGAGGAGCCAACGCCATCCGCGCTCGTATCGACGCCCCGGCCTCGGCCAAGGGTTGCCACGCGCGGTCCTTCGGCGACATATCGGTGGCGGCAAGGGGCCACATGATCCCGAGACCTGCATCGTCGTAGGCCAGCCCGCCTTCGTACTGCGGTGCATAGTCCTGGCTGGTCAGGTAGGTCACCTCGGTTTCGTCTTCGAGCACCTGGTACCCATGCGCGAACCGCTTCGGCACGTAGAGGCTGCGGCGGTTGTCGGCCGATAACTCGACGGCGGTGTGCTCGAGAAACGTGGGCGACTCGGGACGCAGGTCCACGATGACGTCGAGGACGGCGCCGCGCGTGCAGCGCACCAGCTTGGTCTCGGCCGCCGGCGGGAACTGGAAGTGCATGCCGCGCACCGTGCCCTTCCGGTGGTTGAACGAGACGTTGGCCTGCACCACGAGGGGATCCAACCCGCGAGCCACGAACTCGTCCTGGCAGAATGTGCGGGCGAAGAGCCCCCGATTGTCGATCCGGACGTCCGGGTCGACGACGAAGGCACCGGCCAGCGAAGTCTCCGTGAAGATCATGTGTCTCCCCGCGCGAACGCCCTGGGTGCGGAATCCCGCACGCCGGTGTGCCCGACCGACAACGCCGCCATCACCAGGGCCGGCCACACCTGCATCACGAGACGCTCGGAACTGGTCGCGACCATAAACGGCAAGTCGACCCTCGTTAGTAGGTAGACGACGTAGTAGCCGGCCATCATCACCGCAACGACCGCGAGCGTGCCCCGGCCCGAGCGGCCCTGGGGCGTCAGCGAGGACAGCAGCGCCGCCGCCATCGCGACGGGAAGGCACCCTCGCGCCAATGGCCCGCCCCACGACAGCCACATGGGCCCGAGCAGCGCGAGCACGGCCGCATGCCGGTCGCTCGAGGTCGCCTGCTCCATCAGACCGGCGCCGGTGTTGCCCGCGACGTACTCGGGCACAACGGGCATCAACACCAACTTGAAGTAGCCGACCAATCCCGCCAAGGGCGCCACGCCGCCGATCCACCACCCGGCGTCCTGCCACCGGCCGTGGCGCACCGCCACCCACGCGACCAGGCACCCGGACGCCGCCAGGAAGAGCGCCCCTTCGTTCTTGGTCCACGCCGAGAGGCCCCCGAGGGCGCCGGCCAGGAGCAGCGCCGAGCGCGCGCGGCCGGGTTGCCGCCAGGCCGCGGGATCGTCCTGCCTCAGCATGGCCAGCGAGGCCACGACGAACATCGCTACGGGCAGGTCCGCGGTCTGCGCCGCCACCAAGTTGGAGAACGTCAGCGGTGCCACCAGCACCGAACCCGCCACCCATGCTCGTGTCCGGCTCACGTCGAGGGCTCCCATGACGGTCGCCACCGTGAGCGCGCCGAAGACCCCGGAGAGCAGTGCAGGCGCCGCGGTCAGTTCGGCGCCCGCATAGGCCCACAATCGGGCGACGCTCAACGGCACCAGGAGCGGGTGCCCGGGCTGCGACCACGGGATGAACCTCGATGCGGTCCAGTCCTCGCCCGCCCTGAACAGAAACCGAGCCTTCTGGTTCCAGATGGCCCACGCGTCCCACTGCCCGTGCGGTGACCGCAGGTACTCGATGACGGGCACGGCGCAGGCCGCCGCGAGGACCGCGATACACCCCGCGCGAACCAGCCAATCCGCCGCGGTCCATCTTCGCGCACGCTCGATGCGAGAACCGGCGGCCGCTTCGCCGGCATGAGCACGCGCCGACAGCCAGCCCCCCAGCCACAGGCCGAGCCACAGGCTGGCGTCAGCCCCCACGAAGACCCGGCCTGGAAATACACCGGCAGAGACCGCCGCAAAGGTCACGAGTGATGCAGCGCCGATCCCGAGCGCGCCTGCCACGGCCGCGGTGAGGACTCGCGAGCCGCCCGGCACGCTGAGCCGCAAGGCTCGAAGCACCCACCAGGCGGCCACCGCCGGCAGGAGCAGAGCCGTGAGCGCGAAAATCATGGAGCCAGGCGCCGGTAGAGGCTGTGACCGCTGGGCGCGCGCCTCAGCAGGAAGTACCCGTCAAGCCGGGAGTCGCCGCCGGGTCTCGCCGCATCGCGGGCGACGATCACGTACTCCTGCCCTATCCGGGCCGCGACGATGCGCGGGACGAGCGCGTACTGGGCGGCGTAGTGGGTCCGGACGGCCTCGTCGCCACCGGCGTTCTCGAACGCCTGGAGATACCCCACCTCGCCCCGCCGCGGCAGGTACTGGGCCAGCGGGAGGAACTCCGACTCCAACCGGCCCATGGGATCGACCGGCATGGCCCATGCGGCGCGCACGGCCGCTCCGGCAGCGACGAGGGCCCACAGCATCGCGCCGCAGGCCAGTCCTTGCCGCACTCGATCCGGCATCCGGCGAGTATACACGCCGCGATTCCCGAGCCGTTCAGCGCTTCGGCCGGCGAGCACGCTGTCGCAGACCGAGCATCGCGAAGAACACGGCCGGCACGAGCGGGTTTATGGCATGACCGCAGCGACCGAACCGCGACGCGCGTCGTCTAGGACGTCCGCCGTCCGTCTAAGCAGCAACACTCCAAGGCGACTGCACCCGCCCCTCGTCGTGGTCCATTCCCCATTCTCCCGCACGGCGCGCTCGCCTCATCAGTCCCGCGACCGCGAGCGAGGGCCCGCGGGGGATCACGCTCATCCGGGTTTGCCCGGTCCCGGTGGCCATCGGCGAGAGACCGACCCAGAGCCCCAGCATCAGCGGGCCCAGTGTCTTCACCAGCCGGAGGGGGTGCGCCTGGCCGACGCCACGGCCACCCGGAGCCGCGCCCTCACCGAACAGCGGCAGATCGAGGTGGGCGTCCAACGCCGGCGTGGCCAAGGCCACCGCCGGCGGGAGATCTCCGCGCAGGTCGAGCGGCACGACGTCATCCACGTAGCCGACTTGCCGATACAACAGGCCATTCAGATGGCTGTCGTTTCGCTGGAGGAACTGTCCCAACCCGTCGAGGCTGGTCCCGTACTGGGCGAAGTACTTCCGCAGGTCGGCGCCCTGGGTGGCGGTGTGCGCGACCCGCAGGCGGAGCCCCTGGGGCACGTAGGCGCGGCGCGGATCCACGCGGTAGCCGACGGCGTGGAGGGCTGGAAAGTCGAAGTGTGTAGTGATCTCGATCTCTCGATCGACAGCGGTCAGATGCGACTTGCGCGCCAGCGAGAGCTGCGTCAGCTCGTCGAAGAAGCGGCCGATCACGGCATCCTTGATTCCGGCCTCGGCCAGCGCCTCTTCGACCGCCGCCCGCGCCAGGGCCATTACCTGCG
>DATMDI010000366.1:0-2889 GCA_035557875.1 Vicinamibacterales bacterium | reverse complement strand
CGATCGGCTTGACGTATTTCGGCCCGAGCAGGCGCGCGACGATGTCGCGCAGGATACCACGCCCGGCGCCGTACACCGGCCCGGCGTCGTCCACCGCCACCATCACCACCGCCACACCAGGAACGCCGGGAAAGCGATGCTTGTGCGCCAGCCAGTTACAGAACCACTCGCGCTCCTCGGCCGCCGGCACCAGGTGTTCCATGAAGGCGAGCCACGGCGCGATGTCGCCTGACCCCTCGTGCTTCGGCCGCAGGTAGGTGTTCTTGTAGGTCGCGCCGTTCTCCTGATAGAGCGGGAACGGCTTGTCCGGCCGCATCCGCACCCCGCGCACGTTGATCCGCGCCTCCGACAGCTCCCATGCCGCCGTCGCGTAGTGTCGCTTCACCCCGTCGCGCGGCCCGACCTCCTCTTCGAACCAGGCCCGGAACAGCCGCTGGAACGCCACCACGCGCATCTGGCAGCCGTCGCTCGGCTCATCCAGCTCGACCACCGTGTCGGTGGCGGCGCAATAGGCGTGCGTCGCCAGCAGCCACGGCAGTCGTTCCGTAGGGGACGAGCACCCCGCAGCGTCAGGCCGCTCCTCCCCTTTCCCGACTTCGCGCAGCCGCTCCATCATTCGCTGCGTGTTTTCGGCCTCGTAGCGCGCCCGCCAGGTCGGGTCGGCCTGGTTGGCGTAGTGAAACACCGTGCCGATCGTGATGTCGGTCATGGTCGCGACCGCGTCCCACTGCCGCTCGGTGCCGGCGATCGTGTACATCTCACCGCCCGAGCGGGCGGCGCCCTCTGCCCGCGCCGACCACTGGTCGAACAGGCCAAAGCCGTCCTCGCCCAATTGGTGGCGCAGCGCCGCCGCCACCCGCAGCCACACCTCGTAAGGGCAATCCGGGTCGATCACCTCCAGCGCCGCGGCGATTTCGCGCTCTGACACCGGCGTCGCCACCGGCGCCGGCCCGGCGCGCGCCTCCTTGCGCGGCTTCTTGTCCTTGTAGCGCCGCGCGCCGTACAGGTCCGGGCGCAGGTCGACATAGTCGCCCTCGATCACCTCAAGCCGCAGCTCGCGCCCCTCGACCCGGCCGTACAGGAACGACTGCGACAGGGTGAAACTCTCCCCCGCCGCGGCCCCGTCGAGCACCCCGTTCACTACGGCGACCATCTCGGCGCGCAATGCCGGCGCCCGCTCTCGTGAGAACGGCGCCAGCACGCGCCAGCGTTCCTTGGTGCCCCGCTCATAGCTCGGTGAGGTGTAGACGATGCAGGTCAGCCGGGCCGTGCGCATGCGCTCGACCGCCTCGTCGAACGTCATCTTGCCGCTGTCGTGATCGATTTCGAGGCCCGACACGCCGAGCACGTTCTTATTCCAGCGCAGTGAGTTGTTCTTGCTGCGTTCCTCGCCGAAGCGCGCCAGCTTGAGCCACGGCAGCGCGTCCTTGGCTGGCGCGCTGCGGCTCTTGATCTCCTCGGCCAGGCCGGGCAGGTCGAACAGCCAGTCGTCCTTGCTGAACGCCTTGCGGTCGGGGAAAAGGGTGACGTATATGTCAGCCATGGTCTGGCTCCTTGCGCCAAAGGTTTCAGATCGGGGTCGGGCGCCTCCAAGCCGCCCGGCCCCACCCACCCCGCATCACGGCGCGGCGAGCAGGCGATCAATATCCGCCGCATTGCGCACGAAGTAAACCTCGACCCCTAGTGCCTTGTACTGGTCGTGGTACCACTGCTGGTGCGGCGCGATGCGGGAGCGTTTCGGTCGCTTTAATTCCGCGAAAATAATCCGCGGTCGCGGACCCGGCAGGATTATCAGCCGGTCAAAAAACCCCCTTTTCCCGACGATCATTACCTTCTCGCACACCCCGCCGAGGCGCTCGACCCGGTGCACCAGCTCGCGCTCGATCGCGGCCTCCTTGACAATGGCCTTTTTCCCATGGATGATCTGCGCAGACATTGCGATTTGGTAGATGGAAAAACGACTATGAGCAAACACTCCGCGATCGTCGGCGGCTCGACTGCCGGACGCCTGTTGAACTGCCCCGCATCGCTCGCCGCCATCCGCGCGCTGCCGCCAAGCGCCGACCAGCCCTCCGAGTACGCCGAGGAGGGCACCTTCGCCCACGCGGTCATGGACCTGCTGATGCGCGAGCGTGCCGCCGCCCTGCCGCACGACGTCTCCGCTCATCTCGGCAAGATGTTTTACGATCGCCAGCTGCTGCGGGAACACCTCGACAGCATGATCCGCCCCGCACTCGAACAGCTCGCGCAGCTTGAGGAAGATCACGCCGAGGCCGATCCGTTCGAGGTCGTCGGCGTCGAGCAGCGCGTCGTATTTCCGGGCATTCCCGGCGCCTTCGGCACCGTCGACCTGATCCTGCGCAATAGCCGCTTCATCATCCTCGCCGACTGGAAGTTCGGCCAGGGCGTCGGCGTGCGCGCGGAATATCCCGACGGCGCGGGCGTTATCGTCAATCCGCAGCTGATGTACTACGCCGCCGGCGCGCTCAAGACCAAGCCGCGCCTGTTTGCCGGCCGCCGCATCATCGTCGCGATCATCCAGCCGCGCAGCGCGCAGCCGCTCAGTCACACCGAGGTCACCCGCGCCGAGCTGCGCGCCTTCGTCGAGGACATGCACAACGCCGTGCTCGCCGCGGTCGATCGCGACCCGCCGATGCGCAAGGGTGAGCACTGCCGCTGGGCGCCGTGCAAGGTCGCCTGCCCGCTCTGGACCGGACCGCTGCTCGACCTGTCGCACCTGCAGCCGGTCGAGCGCACCACCTCTTCGCCGGCGGTCACACCCTACGCCCAATACCTCGCCCACGCCAAGTACCTGCTCGACACGGCCGTGCAGCTCAAGGGCGAGGTCGACGCCCAGATGCATGCGTATCTCGAAAACGGCGGCACCAT
>DATMDI010000365.1:0-4847 GCA_035557875.1 Vicinamibacterales bacterium | reverse complement strand
ACGACGTGCCCCTTCATCGACATCGCCGCGTAGGGGATGAACCAGTTGCGCTTCACCTGCGCGATGAAGCGGCGAATCCAGGGGCCGAACTCGACCCCCTTGGTATCGAACTGAATCTCGGGGCCGAACTGTCCGCCGGCGCCGCCTTGATTGTCGAAGGTCTCGTTCTGCACGTAGCGCTGCAGGTTGCGCAGCGCGTCGCCGAGCGCGCCGGTCGCGGCCTTCGGGGTTTCGGTCGGGCGCTGCAGGCCGCGGTCGGCTTCCGGCAGGCGGGCCGCTTGCTTCGGCGGCTCGACGGCCGGCGCGGGCGCGGGCGTCTCCTCTCCACGGGCGCGTTCGGCCACCTCGGCTTCGGCGCGCTCCGCCGAGTTGCCTCGTGAAAACGGCAGCGGGTTCTCCGGCTGGCGGGACACTTGCGGCGATTCCGCCCGGCGGTCGAGATCGCTCAACTCGGGGCGAGGTGGCGGCGCCGGCGCCGGCCTGTCCACGCGCGGCTGCACGAACACGAACCGCTGACGGTTGCGTTCCGCTTCTTCCTGCTGCTGTAGCACCTCGAGCCGGCGCTGCTCGAGCTCCTCGGGCGTGGGCTGGAAAAACGCGAGGCGCCCGCCGAAGAGGATGGCGAGAATGACGAGGACGTGGATGACGATCGAGAGGATCGTCCCCTCGCGGCGCGAAATGGCGCTGCCGACGACCAGCTCGTCCTGGTAGCGATCCTCGAAGTCGAAATGTATCAAACTGCGCCGCCGCGTGGATTATAACACTCGTCCTTACAAGGACTTACGGTAGCGGCGCAGAACCTGGGCGCGCGCCACGCCTCACTTGCGGCGCGCCGTGTAGAGATAGACGATGCCGATCGTCAAAGGGTCTGCGCGCGCGGCGGTAAAGCCCGCCTGCTCCAGCATGCGCACGAAGTCGGCCGGCGGCGTGAACGTCCCCACCGACGCCGGCAGATACGAATAGGCGGCCGTGTGCCCCGAGATGAGGCTCCCGACGCGCGGCAGCACCGCGCGGAAGTACCACTGATAGAGCCAGGCCAGCCCGGGCACCCGCGGCACGCCGAACTCCAGGATCGCCAGCCGGCCCCCTGGCTTCAGCACGCGGGCCATCTCGCCGCAGGCCACCGCCGGCGTGTGGACGTTGCGGATCCCAAAGGCGATGGTGACCGCGTCGGCCGACCGATCGGCGACCGGGAGCCGCATCGCGTCGCCCTGGACGAGCACGACGTGCCGCTCTTCCCCTGCGCTCCGCACCTTACCAACCCCGAGCGCCAGCATGGCGCCGGCGAAATCCACCCCGACGACGCGCGCGGCCCTGGCGGCGCCGCGCCGCGGAGCGCACGCTTCGAGCGCGACATCGGCCGTGCCGGTCGCCACGTCGACCAGAACCTCTCGCCCCGTGAGGGCGAGCGTGTCGATCGCGCGCTTGCGCCAATATCGATCGATGCCCGCGCTCAGCAGCCGGTTGAGCAAGTCGTAGCGGGGCGCGATGGCGTCGAACATGCCGGCGATCCGGTCGGGCGACTTGTCCGGCGCCGTCACCGGCACCGTCGTGCGCGCGCTACCCGACATAGAGGGCCAGGGCCGTCGTGGCCAGGTAGACGATGCCGACGTAGCCGTTGAGATCGAACGCCTTCTTCACCTGCGACAGGTCGGCCGCCGACACCAGCGACTGCTCGTAGGCGAGCAGCGCGGCCACGAACGCGACGCCGGCGTAATACAAGGCCGGCAGCGCGGCGGCGCCGCCCAGGGCGGCCATCGCCGCCACCGCGGCCACGTGCATGCCGCGCGAGATGGCGATCGCGGACGCCACGCCGAAGCGCGCGGGAATCGACCGCAGCCCGTGCCCGCGATCGAAATCGACGTCCTGGCAGGCGTAGAGGATGTCGAAGCCGCCCACCCACAGACCGATGGCCAGACCGAGCAGCCATGGCTCGGGCCCCGCACCGCCGCCGGCGGCGATCCACCCGCCCACCGGAGCGACCGCCATCGCCAGGCCGAGGAAGAGCTGCGTGTAGGTCGTGTAGCGCTTGGCGAGCGAATACCAGAACACGATCGCCAGCGCCACCGGCGCCAGCACGCCGCACACCCACCCGAGCTGCGCCGCCGAGAACACGAACACCGCCGAGGAGATCAGCACGAACACCGCCGCCTCGCGCAGGGTCATGTCGCCGCGCGGAAGTTCCCGCATGGCGGTCCGCGGGTTGAGCGCGTCGAAGCGTACGTCCACCGCCCGGTTGAAGCCCATCGCCGCGCTGCGGGCGCTCACCATGCAGAGGGTGATCCAGCCCACCTGCGCCCCTGAGAACGGCGCCGTGCGCCACGCCAGCAGCGCACCGGTCAGCGCGAACGGCAGGGCGAAGACCGAATGGCTGAAGCGGACGAACGACAGGTAGGTTGCCAGGCGCGTCATGTGTTGCTGAACACCCACGCGACGTCGGCCGCGGTGATGCCCGAGACCAGATATTCTTCCACGTCCCGCACGTCGCCGGGGAGACGCACGCTGATGAGCGCGGCGCGCTTCCCCGGCTCGATCGTTCCGTACTCGTCGCCAAAGCCCAGGGCACGGGCGCCGACGGCCGTGGCGCTCTCGATCAGTCGCCTCGCGGGCACGGCCGGTGCGATCCGCCGCGCCAGCGCCAGTTCGCTGAACAGATTCAGATCGTCGGCGCTGGCCAGGCTGTCGGTGCCGAAGGCGACGGGTACGCCGGCGTCGTAAAACGCCGCAAGCGGTGGAATGCCGGCCCCGACGTAGGCGTTGCTGCGCGGGCACGAGACGATCGTGGCGCCAAGGTCGCGGACCCGCGCGATGTCGCCGGCCGGGCACTGCACGCCGTGAACGATCAGCGTCGACGCGTCGAGAAAGCCGCGTTTCTGCAGGTACTCCACCGGGGAGCACGCCGGCGGCTGCCACGTGTCGGTCCAGACGCCCAGCGCGTCGAGCAGGCTGCGCCAGGGGCCCGTGCCATCGGCGAGCAGTTGCACTTCCTCACGCGATTCGGCCAGGTGCACCGTTGTCACGTCGCCATGCGCGCTGGCGTCGCCACGGAGAGCGTCGAAGAGCCCCGGCGAGACCGAATACGGCGCGTGCGGCGCAAGGCTGAAGCGGAGGGCGTCGCTGTTCGGCTCCTGCGCTGCCGCATCGATCCGTGTCCGTGCCTCGGCAACCCGGGCGCCGGGATCGGCCAAGTTGAACCCGAGCAGCTCGAGAAACACGCGCGCCGGACGCCGCGACGACCGGAGCGCCTGGAGCGCTCCGAACGTGTTGCTCACGTCGCCGAAGAGGCCGGTGCCAGTGGCGTAGGCCCCGCCGATCGCGGACGCGGCGTCGCTCGTCACCTGGTCCGGGTCGGGCGCGGTCTGACGCGCCGCCAGCAACGGCTTCACCCAGTCGGTGAAACACGCGGCTGGTGGAATGCGCCTGCGGAGATACGACAGCTCGAGGTGAGTGTGGGCGTTCACGAGGGCCGGGAGCACGACGCACGGCCCGCCGATGGATTCCGCCCCGGGAACCGCGCCCTTCTGCACCGACACGATGCGCCCGTCGTCCACCGTGATCGTGGCGCCTTCGATCGGCGGGCCCGCGATCGGCAGCACCCAGGCTGCCGAAATGCTACTGGGCAAGCCGGAGCTGCTTGCCGGCGCGGCTGCGGGCCGGATAGTTCTTCAGCTCCTCGGGCACTGACGTGTCACCCTCGGCGCGCGCGGTTGCCAGCGACAGCAGCCGCGGTACGTCGCGTTCGCGGAACACCGGCTCGCCGAGGATCTCGTAGTGCATGTTGCGGCGCTTGGCGACGAAGCCGGCGGCCTCGACGTTGGTGACGATCTCGACCTCGTCCATGCAGTAGGCGGCGCCGGCCGCCCGCACCACGTTCTCTTCGATCATCACGCTGCCCATGTCGTTGGCGCCGTAGGCGAGGCTCAACTGCCCCACCTTGCCGCCCTGGGTCACCCACGAAGCCTGCAGGTTGTCGAAGTTGTCGAGGACGATACGCGACAGCGCCAGCGTCCGCAGGTAGTCCACACCAGTGGCCTCGTAGCCGCCATGTTCGGTGTGCTCGGGCTGATAGCTCCAGGTGATGAACGCCGTGAATCCGCCGGTCTCGTCCTGCAGATCGCGCAGCCGCATCATGTGCTCGATCCGGTCCTCGTCGGTGTCGACGGTGCCGTACATCATCGTGGCCGTGGTGCGCAGCCCCGCCTGGTGCGCCTCGCGCATGATGTCGATCCACTCGTCGGCGGAGGCCTTCGAATAGCAGTTGAGCGCCTTGCGGACACGATCCACGAGGATCTCGGCGCCGCCGCCGGGAATGCTGTCGAGGCCCGCGGCGATCAGCCGATCGATCACCTGGCGCGTCGTCAGCCCGTTGAGACGCGAGAGGTGCAGCACTTCGGGCGGCGACAGCGCGTGCAGCTTGAAGTCGGGGTACTTCGCCTTGATGGTCCGGAAGAGATCTTCGTACCACGCGATCGGCAGGTCGGGATTGTGTCCGCCCTGCATCAGCAACTGGTTGCCGCCCAGGTCGATCGTCTCCTGGATCTTCGACAGAATCTCATCGAACCCGAGCACGTAGCCGTCGGGCGACCCCACGGTCCGGTAGAACGCGCAGAAGTTGCAGCGCGCGACGCACAGGTTCGTGTAGTTGACGTTGCGGTCGATGATGTAGGTCACCGTGCGCGACGGATGCTTGCGCGCGCGGATGCCGTCGGCGAGCCGCCCGAGCAGCGTCGTCGGCGCGTGCCGGTACAACTCGAGCGCTTCGGCACGGTCGACGCGGCCGCCCGCCGCCACCTTCTCTGCCAGCTGCTGAATACTCATGCGTTGCGACTAGAAGAACTGGAGGTCGC
>DATMDI010000364.1:0-8998 GCA_035557875.1 Vicinamibacterales bacterium | reverse complement strand
AGCAGGTAGAAGAGAATGGCCGCCTTGCCCACGTCGTTGGCGGCCACCAGGCCCACCAGTAGATAGCCGCCGTGCGCGATGCTGGAGTACGCCAGCATGCGCTTCAGGTTGGACTGCGCCACGCCCACCACGGTGCCGAGCAGCGCGATCGCGCCGAACGCCGCCAGATTCGTCACCGAGTAGGCCAGCAGGTAGAACAGAATCGCCGCCTTGCCGACGTCGTTGGCCGCGACCAGACCGACGAGCAGGTAGCCGCCGTGGGCGATGCTCGAGTACGCCAGCATCCGCTTGAGATTGGTCTGGGCCACCCCGACGACCGTGCCGAGGATCATGGTCAGCACCGCGAGCAGGGCGATCACCGGCGCCCACTCGGCCTTGAACGGCTCGAACGCCGACAGGAACACGCGCGCGAACGCGGCGAAGGCCGCCGCCTTGACGCCGGTGGACATGAAGCCGGTAACCACGGCCGGCGCGCCCTCGTAGGCGTCGGGCGTCCACATGTGGAACGGCACCGCCGAGATCTTGAAGGCGAAGCCGACCAGCAGGAAGCCCATCGCGATCAGGATCATGGGGTTCGACGACAGCGCCTGAGCGGAGAGATACGCGCCCACCGCGCTCAGCCGCGTCGAGCCGGTCACGCCGTAAGTGAAGGCGATGCCGTAGAGGAAGAACGCGCTCGAGAAGGCGCCGAGCAGGAAGTACTTGAAGGCGGCTTCGTTGCCGACCGGATTGTCGCGGCGGATGGCCGTGAGCACGTAGACCGCCAGCGACAGGATCTCGAGCGCCACGAACACCACGAGCAGGTCGCTCGCCGTGGCCATCATCATCATGCCGACGATGGCGAACAGCACCAGCGCGTAGTACTCGCCTGCCGGGATGCGGTTGCGTTCGAGCACCGGCGCCGAGAACAGGATGGTGAGGATGCCGACGATCACCAGGATCAAGGTGACGAACAGGCCGAAGTTGTCGGCGAGGATCACGCCGAAGCCGCTGGCCGAGCGGTTCCACAGCAGCACCGAGGTCACGGCCGCGCCGACCAGGCCGACGATTCCCAGGCCGCCGATCGGCAGGCGCTCGTTCCGGCCGCGGAACGCCTCGGCGCCCATCGAGGCCAGGGCGGCCAGCGTCACGCACAGCATCGGAACGATCGCGTCGAGCTCGGCTCCCAACATCGCTACTGCCCCACTCGCGGCAAGGCCGCCGGCGCCGGGACCGCCACGGCCGCCGCGCCCCGCGCCAGCACCGGCCGCACCGCCTCTATGCGCTGCACCACCTTGCGCACCGACGGCTCCATCGGCGCGAGAAAGATCGAGGGCAGCACGCCCATCAGAATCGCCATGGCGCAGAGCGGTACCACGCTCGCCCACTCACGCGGCTGCAGGTCCGGCAGCGACGCGTTCTTCGGATTGGTCACCTCGCCCAGGTACACCTTCTGGAACATCGACAGCATGTAGACGGCCGAGAGGATGACGCCGAGGCCCGCCACGACGACGAAGCGCGGATCCCAGAGGTAGGCGCCGAGCATCGTCAGGAATTCGCCGATGAACCCGTTGAGCGCCGGCATGCCGATCGACGCCAGGGTGATGATCATGAATGCCGCGGTCAGCCGCGGCATCACGCTGCGCAGTCCGCCGAACTCGCTGATCAGGCGGGTGTGGCGGCGGTCCGACAGCATGCCGACGATGAGGAAGAGCCCGCCGGTGCTGATGCCGTGCGCCAGCATCTGGTACACCGCGCCCTGGACCCCCTGGACGTTCATGGCGCAGATGCCGAGCACGACGAAGCCGAGGTGGCTCACCGACGAGTAGGCCACCAGCTTCTTCATGTCGGGCTGCACCATCGCCACCAGCGCGCCGTAGACGATGCCGATGACGGCGAGCAGCGCGATCCACGGCGCGAACTCGTGGGCGGCCAGCGGGAAGAGCGGGAACGCGAAGCGCACCAGGCCGTAGGTGCCCATCTTCAGCAGCACGCCGGCCAGGATGATCGAGCCGGCGGTCGGCGCCTGGACGTGCGCATCCGGCAGCCAGGTGTGGAACGGGAACAGCGGCACCTTGATCGCGAACGCGACGGCGAACGCCAGGAAGAGCCAGCGCTGTGTTTCCGGCGCGATCTGCAGCGTGTAGAGCCGCAGCAGGTCGAAGCTGTAGCTGCCGGTCGCCTCCTGGTGCATGAAGGCGAGCCCGAGGATGGCGATCAGCATCAGCACGCTGCCCGCCATCGTGTAGAGCATGAACTTGACCGCCGCGTAGATGCGCTGGTCGTAGCCCCAGATCCCGATCAGGAAATACATCGGGATGAGCATCGCGTCCCAGAACACGTAGAAGAGGAAGAGGTCGAGCGAAACGAAGACGCCGATCATCGCCGCTTCGAGCGCGAGGATGAAGATCGAGAACTCCTTGACCTTCTTCTCGATGCCTTCCCACGACGACAGCAGCGCAATCGGGGTGAGGAAGCCGGTGAGCACCACCAGGAGCAGGCTGATGCCGTCGATGCCGATGTAGTAGTCGATGCCGAAGGCTGGAATCCAGGCCACGCGCTCGACGAACTGGAAGTCGGCCGACGCCGGATCGAAGCGCGCCCAGATCAGCAAGGTCGCGGCGAAGGTCACGAGCGAGGCGCCGAGCGCGATCCAGCGGATCATCGCGTCCCGCCGTCCGTCGGCGTTACCGATCAGGGCGAGAAGGATGGCACCGGCGAGCGGCAGCGTCCACGACAGGGTGAGGAGCACGGCTTGCCTTTATCTCCAGAGGTAGTAGCCGAGCATCAGCACCACGCCGATGAACAGCGATCCGGCATAGGCGCGCACCGAGCCGGTCTGGAGCCGGCGCAGCACGCCCGAGCTCGCACCGACGATCGCGCCCACGCCGTTCACGGCGCCGTCGATCACGCCCACGTCCACGCCGCGCCACAGGGCTTCGCGCGACACGGCTTGCACCGGTTGCACGATCGTCGCGTCGTAGAGCTCGTCCACGTAGTACTTGTTCAGCAGCAGGCGGTGGATGGGCGCGAAGCTCCGCGCCATGTTGGCGGCAATCTCGCGCCGCTGCAGCCAGATGAACGCCGCCACCAGGAGGCCGCCGATGGCAATGGCGCTCGACACGCCCATGAGGGTCCGCTCGAGCGCGATGTGTTCTTCGTCGTGGGCCTCGGCCTCGCCGGCCCCTTCCGCCGCACCCGCGGCTTCCGCGCCCGCGACGGCGGCGCCTTCCGCAACCGGCGGCGCAAACGACGGCGCCAGCCACGCCCCGAGCGCGTTGTGGCCGCCGAGCGCGGCCGGGATGCCGACGTAGCCGGCCGCCACTGAACCGATCGCCAGGACGATCAGCGCCAGCGCCATCGCCGGCGGCGCGTCGTGCGGGTGGCCGCCGTGCGCGCCGTGACCATGCCCATGGCCGGCACCGTGCGCCGCGGGCGCGTCGTGCCGGCGTTCGCCGTGGAAGGTCAGGAACACCAGCCGGCCCATGTAGATCGCCGTCAGCAGCGACGCCAGCGCCCCGACGGCCCACAGGATCTGGTGGCCCTCGGCGAACGCCTCGAACAGCAGCTCGTCCTTGCTGAAGAAGCCGGCGAGGAACGGGAAGCCCGCCAGCGCCAGCGAGCCGATCACGAAGGTCCAGTAGGTGATCGGCAGGTACTTCTTGAGGCCGCCCATGTTGCGAATGTCCTGCTCGCCGTGCAGGGCGTGGATGACCGCACCGGACCCGAGGAACAGGCAGGCCTTGAAGAACGCGTGCGTGTAGAGGTGGAAAATGCCGGCGCCATACGCGCCCACGCCCATGGCGAGGAACATCAGGCCGAGCTGCGACACCGTCGAGTACGCCAGCACGCGCTTGATGTCGTTCTGGACCAGGCCGATGGTGCCGGCCATCAGCGCCGTGGCGGCGCCGACGACGGCGACGATCTGGAGCGTCTCCGGCGTGTGGCTGAAGAGCACCGCGTTGCGCCCAATCATGTAGACGCCGGCGGTCACCATCGTGGCCGCGTGGATCAGGGCCGATACCGGCGTCGGCCCTTCCATCGCGTCCGGCAGCCAGGTGTAGAGCGGAATCTGCGCCGACTTGCCGGTGGCGCCGACGAACAGGAGCAGGGTCGCGATCGAGAGCACGCCGAACCCGGCTTCCACGGGCTGGGCCGCAACGGCCGCGGCGATGCCGCGCATCTCGAGCGTGCCGAACATGGCGAAGAGCGCGAACATGCCGAGCAGGAACGCGTAGTCGCCGATACGGTTGACGACGAACGCCTTCTTGCCGGCGTCGGCCGCCGACTTCTTCTTGAACCAGAAGCCGATCAGCAGGTAGGAGCAGAGGCCCACCCCTTCCCAGCCCACGAACAGCACCGGCAGGCTCGAGCCGAGGACGAGCACGAGCATGAAGGCGGCAAACAGGTTGAGATAGGAGAAGTAGCGCGCGAACTCGCTGTCCACCTCGTCGTGCATGTACGCCGTCGAGTAGATGTGGATGAGCGAGCCGATGCCGGTGATGACCAGGAGCATCACCGCCGAGAGCGGGTCCACGAGCAGGGTGACATCGAGCGTGAACTCGCCCGACGACATCCAGCGGTAGATCGTCTGCGTGATCAGGCGGCCGTCGGGCGCCAGGCCCGCGAGCTGCCACACCAGCGTGGCGGCCACGGCGAACGAGGCCAGCATCACGAGCGAGGCCAGCCCGCCGGAGACGGACTTCGGCAGCCGCTTGCCCATCGTCGCGTTGACGACGAAGCCGGCAAACGGCAGCAGCGGTATCAGCGCGATCAGCGGCGAGGTCACGGCGTTACCACTTGAGGGTTGTGAAAGCGTCGGGGTTGAGCGATTCCCGAGTACGGAAGAGCGCGATGACGAGCGCCAGGCCCACGGCCGCCTCGGCCGCCGCGACGGTCATCACGAAGAAGGTGATGATCTGCCCATCGACGGTGCCGGCGAAACGCCCGAACGCCACGAAGCTCAGGTTGACGGCGTTCAGCATGATCTCGACCGAGAGCAGAATCGTGATCAGGTTCTTGCGCAGGAAGACCCCGGCGGTGCCGATCGCGAACAGGATGGCCGACACGATCAGGTAGTGACTGAGCGGAATCACGCGTCACCGTCCTTCCGCGCCAGCACCACCGCCCCGACCATCGCCACCAGGATCAGCAACGAGGTGGCCTCGAACGCGAAGGCGTAATCGGTGAACAGCACCTTGCCGAGCTCGCGCACCGAGCCGACCAGGGCGCCGTCGGCCCGCGCGCCCACCGGAGTGTCGAGGGCCACCACCTTCGTCAGCGCCCAGCCCAGCTCGGCGACGAGGACGACGGCGAGGAGGATGCCGATGCGGGCCACTCCCGGGCGCCGCAGCGGATGCGTGCGGTCCCACTCGGCGCCGTCTTCCTGGGGCGCGTTGAGCAGCATCACCACGAACAGGAAGAGCACCATGATGGCGCCGGCATAGATGATCATCTGCGCCATGGCCACGAACGGGGCGTCGAGCACGATGTAGAGGCCGGCGAGCGCCGCGAACGACACGATGAGCAGCAGCACGCTGTACATCGGGTTGCGCTGGCCGATGACGAGCGCAGACGCCGCTACCGCCAGCCCCGACAGCACGTAGAAGAGAACGCTCTCAGGCATTGAAATAGAGCACCATCGCAGCCGTCACGAGCAGGTTGATGACCGACGCCGGGAACAGGTACTTCCAGCCGAACTTCATCAGCTGGTCGTAGCGGTACCGGGGCACCGTCCAGCGCATCCAGATGTAGACGAAGAGGATGAACGACACCTTCGCCAGGAATGCGAGCCACCCGAGATATTCGGGGACGAACGGGAAGTGCCAGCCGCCGAGATACAGGTCGGTGGCCACGGCCGACATCGTGACCATGTTGATGTATTCGGCCTGCGGGAAGAGCGCAAAGCGCACCGAGCTGTACTCGGTGTTGAAGCCCGCCACCAGCTCCTGCTCCGCTTCGGGGAAATCGAACGGCGCGCGGTTGGTCTCGGCCACGCCGGCAATGGCGTAAATCATGAAGCCGAGGGGCTGCAGAAAGATGTACCACTTCGGGATGAACCCGAGCCAGTAGCCGTTCTGCGCGTCCACGACCTCGCGCACCGACATCGAGCCCGCCAGCAGGATCACCGCGGCGATGGCCGTCGCGTACGACAGCTCGTAGCTGATCATCTGCGCCGAGGCGCGCAGCCCGCCGAAGAGCGCGTATTTGCTGTTCGACGACCAGCCGGCGAGGACGATGCCGTAGACGCCCATCGACGTCACCGCGAACACGACCAGCACGCCGACGTTGACGTCGGCGACGCCCAGCTTCATCGGCTGATCGAGCAGGCCGAAAAGCGTCGTCTCGGCGCCGAAGGGCACGGTGGCGAACGCGGCGAAGGCCGCCACCACCGCCAGCACCGGCGCCAGCGTGAACAGCCATTTATCGGCGCCCTTGGGCCGCAGTTCTTCCTTGAAGAGCAGCTTCAGGATGTCGGCGAAGGGCTGCATCATGCCGTACGGCCCCACCAGGTAGGGGCCGTGGCGCTGCTGCATGAACCCCATCACCTTGCGCTCGGCGTACACCAGAATCGCCGACGCGATGATGAGGGCGTTGAAGACGATGAAGATCATCAGGCCGACGACGGCCGGCCTCAGTAGCGGCTGCGAGTCCATCAGTGCGCCATCACCGGATGCTTGGCGCGCCACTCGGAGGGCAGCGTGCAGCGCCCTTCCTTGACGTGCGCCTCGAACTCGTGGCGGAACAGTTTCAACGTCGTCAGCACGGGCGTGGCGGCGGCGTCGCCAAACGCGCAGAGCGTCTTGCCGACGATGTTGTTGGCCACGCCGAAGAGCAGGTCGATGTCCTTCATCCGGCCCTCGCCGGCCTCGACCCGCTGCAACAACTGATAGAGCCAGTTGCCGCCCTCGCGGCAGGGCGTGCACTTGCCGCACGACTCGTGGCGGTAGAAGTGCAGCAGGTTCATCGCCAGCCACACCATGCACACCGTCTCGTCGAGCACGATCAGGCCGGCCGAGCCGAGCAGCGACCCGGCCTTCTGCACGCCGTCGAAGCTGGCGGGCGCGTCGAGGTGCTCGTCGAGCAGCAGCGGCACCGAGGATCCGCCGGGAATGATCGCCTTGAACTTCTTGCCGCCGGCCATCCCCTGCGCGAACGTCTCGCCGTAGATCAGCTCACGCAGCGTCGTGTGCATCGACGCCTCGTAGACACCCGGCCGCTTCACCTGGCCGCTGATGCAATAGAGCTTGGGGCCGCCGTTCTTTTCCGGACCCAGCGCGGCGAACCACTCTGCGCCGTTCAGCACGATGAGCGGCACGTTGCACAGCGTCTCGACGTTGTTCACCGCGGTCGGCTTCTGATAGAGGCCGGCGACCGCCGGGAAGGGCGGCTTGATGCGCGGCTGCGCCCGCTTCCCTTCCAGCGACTCGATGAGCGCGGTTTCCTCGCCGGCTTCGTAGGCGCCGGCGCCGCGGTGCACGTAGACGTCGCAGTCGAAGCCGCTGCCGAGGATGTTCTTGCCGAGGAAGCCGGCCTTGTAGGCCTTCTCGATCTCGGCTTCGAGCACCTGCTGCACGTGGTAGAACTCGCCGCGGATGTAGATGTAGGCGACCTTGGCGCCGATGGCGTAGCAGGAGATGGCGCACCCCTCGATGAGCAGGTGCGGGTTGCGCTCCATCAGCACGTGGTCCTTGAACGTGCCCGGTTCGCTCTCGTCGGCGTTGCAGGCGATGTAGCGCGGCTCCGCCTTCTTGTCCACGAACTGCCACTTCAGCCCGGTGGGAAACCCGGCGCCGCCGCGGCCGCGCAGTCCCGATGCCTTCACCTGTTCGATGAGGTCGTTGGGCTGCATCGTCAGCGCCTTGCGCAGCCCTTCGTAACCGCGCGCGCGCTGGATGTAGAAATCGAGCGTGTGCGCGTTGGGCTCGCCAACGAACGGTGTGAGAACGGGTTCAAAAGCCATAAATGGTTGGGCCGCCTGAAGGCGGCCCCTGCAAGGTGGCCCCTACTCCTTCTTGAGGTGACATCCCGTGAAGACCGCTGAACCGCGGGCCTTGAGGTCGTCGATGAACTTCGACACCTGCTCGGGCGCCAGCCGCTCGTGCCAGTCGTCGTTGACCATCACCACGGGCGCGCGGTCGCACGCGCCCAGGCACTCGACCTCGATGAGCGTGAACTCGCCGTCGGCGGTCGTCTCGCCCGGCTTGATGCCGAGCGTGCGGCTCAGTTCCTCGGTGACGCGCTCCGCGCCGAGCAGCGCGCACGAGAGCGTCCGGCACACGTTGAGCACGCGCTTGCCGACCGGCTTTCTGTAGAACATCGTGTAGTACGACACGACGTCTTCGACATCCGCCGTCGAGCAGCCAATCTGCTGCGCCACGAAGCGCATCGCGTTACCGGTGAGGTAGCCCAGTTGCCCCTGCGCCAGATAGAGGGCGTAGAGAATCGCCGACTTCCGCTGCTCCGGCGGATAGTGCGTCACGTTCTCGTCGAATTTCGCCTGGTTCTCCGGCGTGTAGGCGAACGGCTGCCCCTCGTCGGCCAGCTTGCGCTCGGACCGGTGGAACCGGGCCGGCGCGTACTCCATCTGGGGATGAAAGCTCACCGGTCGCAGTCTCCCATGACGACGTCGGTAGAGCCGATGACGGCCACGACGTCGGCGATCAGGCCGCCCTGCACCACCGTCGGCAGCGCCTGGATGGCCATGAACGACGGCGCGCGCATCTTCACCCGCCACGGCCGATTGGTCCCGTCCGACACGATGTAGCAGCCGTGCTCGCCGCGCGGCCCCTCGACCGGCACGTAGGCGTCGCCGGCCGGCACCGTGAAGCCCTGCGAGTAGATCAGGAAGTGCTGAATCAACCCTTCCATCTCGGTGTAGACCTTGTCCTTCGGCGGCGGCACGACACGGGTGTCGTCGCATGCCCACACACCGGTGGGACTGATGCGGCCGAGCGCCTCGCGCGCGATCTTGACGCTCTCGCGCATCTCCGCGACGCGTACGCGGTAACGCGCGTAG
>DATMDI010000363.1:0-17382 GCA_035557875.1 Vicinamibacterales bacterium | reverse complement strand
GCCTGATCGTATATTCTTTCGCATGGCGGAAAAGGGCGCCTCGAGGCGAACCCGACACAGGCGGAACGGACACCCGATGAAGGAGTGGTTCTGATGGCTCGCGGCGTGCACGCATTCGTGGCATTCCTTTTCGCCGGCGTGGTTCTCGCAACAGTGGCGGGCGCCAGCGGCGACAGCGCGCTGGTCAAGGCGGTGAAGGCGGGAGATCTTCAGGTCGTCCGCTCCCTCGTCAAGTCCGGCGCCGACGTCAACGCGGCGTCCGGCGACGGCTCGACGCCGCTGCTGTGGGCCGCTCACGGCTCCAGCCTCGAGATCGCCCGCGCGCTCATCGCCGCGAAGGCCACCGTGGATGCGGCCAACGACTTCGGTGTGACGCCGCTGCTGGCGGCCAGCCGCAGCGGCGACGCCGCTATGGTGGAACTGCTGCTGCGGGCCGGGGCCGATCCGAAGCGGTCGCACCCCGAGGGTGAGACGCCGCTCCTCAGCGCGGCGCGCGCCGGAAGCGTGCCGGTGGTGCGGCTGCTGCTCGCGCGCGGCGTCGACGCGAACCACGCGGAGAAGTTTCAGCAGACGACGGCGCTGATGTGGGCCGCGGCGGAAGGCCATCTCGAGGTGGTCGATCTGCTGCTCGAGGCCGGCGCCGATTCGAACCGCCAGGGGCACGTGACGTCGCTCACCGAGCGCCACAACGCCGACCATCCGACCGGCGGGTTCACGGCGCTGATGTTCGCGGCGCGCAACGGCAACGAGACGATGGCGCGGAAGCTCGTCGCCCGCGGCGCCAACCTCAACCTGAAGAACGGCGACGACGCTTCGGCGGTGATGGTCGCCATCTACAACGACCGCTTCGACGTGGCGGCCACGCTTATAGAACTTGGTTCCGACGTCAAGGACGGCTCGCTCTACGTGGCCGCGGAGATGCGCGACGCCACCACCGATCAGTTCGCGTTCGACGGCTCGCGGCGACGCCCCGACAATCCCAACACGAAGACGGCGCTCGATCTGATGAAGATGCTGCTCGAGCGCGGCGCCGATCCGAACCAGCGCTTCCAGGGCCAGTTCCACTCGACGCACATGCCCAACACCGACCGCTTCGACAACACGCCGTTCTTCCGCGCGGCCGTCGCGGCCGACGTCGAGGCGCTGAAGGTGATGATGGCGCACGGCGCCAAGCTCGATCAGACACCGCCTGTCGAATCGGAACCCGCGAGAAAGCCTGGCGATATCAACGTAGGGGGGCGCCGCGCCAATCCGAACGCCGGCCGCACGCCGGCGATGGTGGCGATGACCGGCGGCCGCGGCCCCGCGATGACCGGCGGGCCCGCCTACATCCGCGACGGCGCCGCTCCGTTCCGCGAGCCGGGCAGCCGCAAGCCGGAGGACGCGTTCGCGCTGCTGGTCGGCGCGGGAGCGAACCCGAACGCCAAGGGGCCGGACGGCAGCACCCTGCTGCACCAGGCCGCGCGGACGGGCAACCTCGAGATGATTCGCGCGCTGGCGTTGGCCAAAGTCGATTTCACGCAGACGAACGGCGATGGCTTCACGGCGCTCGACGTCGCCGAAGGCAAGCAGCCGGCCACGGGCGCCGGCGGCCGCACGGGCGGACCGCCGTTGGGGGGACGCCGCGGCGGGCGCGGGGCGAACCAGCAGGACGTGGCCAAGTTGCTTCGGGAGCTGATGGGCCTGCCGCCCGCTGCTCCTTCCACCGACACGGGGACGACCAATTGAAGAAGGTCCTATTTGCCGCGTCCGCGTTGACGCTGGCGGCACTCGTTTCGATCAGCGCTCAAGGAACGGGTCAGCCGAAGACTGTCTCGCCGAAGCCGGCCGCGGTCTCGCCGAAGCCCGAAGCGAGGCCAGTGGCGAGGGCGGAGAAGGTGGTCGCGCTCCCGGCAACGGCGGAATTCCAGCCGATGGTGACGCGCTACTGCGCCGGGTGTCACAACACGCGCAATCCGCTCCCCGCCGGCGCGCCGCTCGTGCTCGACAAGACCAACCTCGCCGATCCGGGCGCGGATGCCGCCACCTGGGAGCGCGTGGTGAAGAAGCTCGGCGTTGGCGCCATGCCGCCGCAGGGCGCGCCCACGCCCGGCGCGGCGGAGCTGTCGCGATTCCGCTCGGCACTCGTCGCGCACCTCGATGTCGCGGCCGGGAAGAAGAAGGACCCGGGCAAGTTCGTCCTGCACCGGTTGAATCGCACCGAGTACGCCAATGCGGTGCGCGATCTGCTTGGCGTCACCATCGACGCGCAGGACCTGCTGCCGAGCGACGGCGGTGATTTCGGCTTCGACAACGTGGCGACGGCGCTCAAGACGTCACCGCTGATGCTCGAGCGCTACGTCGCGGCCGGCCTGCAGGTCGCCGAGCTCGCCGTCGGCGACGCCGGCGCCGAGCCGGGCACCGCCACTTACACGATCAGCACAGTCGTCACCCAGAACCAGCACGTGGAAGGGCTGCCGCTCGGCACCCGTGGCGGCATGGTGGTGCCGCACACGTTCACGGCCGACGGGGAGTACGTGTTCTCCGGACGGCTGCTGAAGACCGTGGCCGAAGGGCTCTCGGGCGTCGAAGGACACGAGACGCCGCACAACTTCGTCGTCACGATCGACGGCAAGCAGGTGTTCTCGGCGCCTATCGGCGGCAAGGCGGATCACGACGCGGCGACGGAGAACACGCCGGTGCCGCGCGAAGAGTTCAACAAGCGGATGACGTCGCCGCGCGTCAAGGTGACGGCGGGGCTGCACGACGTGGGCTTCACCTTCGTCGAGCGGCCGCAGCAGGAACAGAACATGTGGCAGCCGGTCCTGCGGGCCACACAAGAGGCCCACAACCCGTCGGGCATGCCGCGGCTGCGCAACGCGATCATCGAGGGGCCGTACAACGTGACCGGCGCCGGCGACTCGGAAACGCGGAAGAGACTCTTCGTGTGCACGCCGAAAAGGCCGGCGCAGGAAGCGCCGTGCGCCGAACGGATCCTCTCCGCCGTGGCCAAGCGCGCGTTCCGGCGCCCGCTGGCGAAGACGGACATGGACCCGCCGCTCGGGATCTACCGCGACGAGCGGACCGCCGGCGGCGACTTCGACGCGGGCATCCGCGCCGGCCTCGCGCGCATCCTCACCAGCCCGTCGTTCCTCTTCCGCTCGGAGCACGACCCGGCGGGCTCGCCGAACGGCGCGGCGCATCCGGTCACCGACCTGGACCTGGCGAGCCGGCTGTCGTTCTTCCTGTGGAGCAGCATCCCGGACGACGAGCTGCTGAACACCGCCAGCGCCGGCCGCCTGCGCGCGCCGGGCGTCCTCGAGGCGCAGGTGCGGCGCATGGTCGCCGACCCGCGCGCCGACGGTTTGATGTCGGCGTTCACCGGGCAGTGGCTGCAGCTCCGCAACCTGGACAAGGTGACGCCGGACGTCCTGCTCTTCCCCGACTTCGACGACAACGTCCGGCAGGCATTCCGCCGCGAAACCGAGATGCTCTTTGCCAGCATCGTGCGCGAGAACCGCTCGACGCTCACCCTGCTCGACGCCGATTACACCTTCGTGAACGAGCGGCTGGCGAAGCACTACGGCATCCCCGGCGTCTACGGGTCGCGCTTCCGCCGCGTGACGGTGACCGATCCGAACCGGCGCGGCCTGCTCGGGCACGGGAGCCTGCTGTCGATGACGTCGGTGGCCAACCGCACCTCGCCGGTGCTGCGCGGCAAGTACATCATCTCGAACCTGCTGAACACGCCGCCGTTGCCGCCGCCCGCGGTGGTGCCGGACCTGGCGGAGAGCGCGCACAAGGACAAGCCGTCCACCGTGCGGGAGCAGCTCGAACGTCACCGCGCCAACCCGGTGTGCGCGTCGTGCCACCGCAACATCGATCCGGTGGGCTTTGCGCTCGAGAATTTCGATGCCGTCGGCCAGTGGCGGACCGCCACGCGCGAGGGGCTGGCCATCGACGCGGCCGGCGTCCTCTCGGACGGCAGCAAGGTGGACAGCCCCTCGGCGCTGCGCCAGGCGCTGCTGGCCCGGCCGGACGTGTTCACCGCGACGATCACCGAAAAGATGCTGATTTACGCGCTGGGCCGCGGCCTCGAGCCGGTGGACATGCCGGTGGTGCGCAGCATCGTGAAGAACTCGGCCGCGCAGAACTATGCCATGCAGTCAATCGTGCTGGGCATCGTGCGTAGCGTACCATTTCAGATGCGGACGACCCTGAGGGACGCCGCGGCGCCCGTCACGACGAGTGCGGCGCGGTGAGTGCAGTCGTAGCGGCAGGTCTTTAGACCTGCCCAAGGAGCCAGTCGGATGATTGTCACCAAGAAGCACCTGCCGCGGCGGACGTTCCTCCGCGGTGCCCTGGGCACGGTGATGGCGATGCCCTTCCTCGACGCCATGATCCCGGCGCTCTCGGCGCAGACCAAGGCGCGGCCGATGCGCTTCGGGGCTATCTACATCCCGAACGGCATCTTCCCGCAGCAGTGGCATCCGGACGCGGCAGGCAGCGCCTTCGAGTTCAAGCCGGTGATGCAGCCGCTCGAGGCGTTCCGCAGCCACCTGGTGACCATCAGCGGCATGAGGGCGCCCGATGGCAATCCCGACATGGGCGGCGTGCACATGGGCGCCAGCGCGGCGTGGCTGAACGGCACCGGGCCGGTGACCCAGATGGCGAAGTTCGTCGTGCAGTCGAAGAAGTCGATCGACCAGCACATCGCCGACGCGATTGCCGGCGACACGCCGCTGCGCTCGCTCGAGGTGGGCACCGAAGACATGGGCACGTCGGCCGGCGCGTGCGACGGCTACCCGTGCGTGTTCTTCAACGCCATCTCGTGGCGCGACGACACGAGCCCGCTGCCGGTCGCCGTCAACCCGCGCGTGACCTTCGAGCGCATGTTCGGCGAGACCGGCTCGACGCGGAAGCGCATGGCCAACATGCGGCGCAAGCAGAGCCTGCTGGACTCGGTGGCCGAGGAAGCCAGCCGCATGCGCCGGAGCCTTGGCGCGGCCGACAACGCCATCCTCGACGAGTACATGACCAACATCCGCGACGTCGAGAAGCAGATCGAGCGCATGGAGACGCGCGCGGCGGCGACGCCGGAAGGCGCGGTGGCGCCGCTTGGCCTGCCGGACAACATCGACGACCACCTGACGGTGACCTACGATCTGATGCTGCTGGCCTTCCAGGCCGACATCTCGCGCGTCTTCACGTTCATGGTGGCGCACGAGGGCAGCGGCCGCAGCTACGCGCACATCGGCATTCCCGAGCCGCACCACCCGGTGTCGCACCACGGTGACACGCCGGAAGGCATCGCGAAGTACGTCAAGCTGACGACGTATCACGTCAGCAAGCTGGCCGAGTTCGTGGGCAAGCTGCAGGAGACGAAGGACGGCGACGGCACGCTGCTCGATCGGTCGCTGCTCTACTTCGGCAGCGGCATGGGCAACGGCAACGCCCACGACCGCAACAACCCGCCGGTGCTGCTGATGGGCGGCGCCAACGGCAAGTTGAAGGGCAACCGCCACATCGTGGCGGAGGACAAGCCGCCGACCGCCAACCTGCTGCTGTCGATGGCGGATCTGGCCAACGCGGAGGTCGAGAAGATCGGCCACAGCACCGGCAAGCTGAGTCTGTAGGAGTCGACGGGCCGGCTAAAGCCGGCCCCCACGACTTCCACGCACAGACGTGGGGGCCGCCTTTAGGCGGCCCACGAGAGGCGGTCTGAAGACCGCCCTCTACGTTCCTACCAGACCCACCCGACCTACCTGACCTTACGGCGCCGAAGGCGCCGTTCCGGCCGGTTCCTGCTGCGTCAGGCAGTGCAGCGTGCCCAGGCCCCAGACGAGATCGACGGCGTGGATGCCCACGACCTCGCGATCGGGCATCAGCCCGGCGATCGTGTCGAGCGCCACGCGATCGTTGGGGTCGTTGAAGGTCGGCACGGCGACGAAGCCGTTGCCGATGTAGAAGTTCGCGTAGCTCGCCGGCAGCCGCTCACCGTTCATGATGACGGGCCGCGGGAAGGGCAGCGTGGCGACGCGGAGCGGCGTGGATCGGGCCGCGGATTCCAGGCGCCGCAGGTTGTCGATGGAGCGCATGTGGTTGTCGTCGGCGGGGTCCTTTTCCACCGCGAGCACCACCGTATCGGCTGACACGAACCGCGCGATGTCGTCGATGTGGCCGTGGGTGTCGTCGCCCACGCAGCCTTCCCCCAGCCAGATCGTCCGCGGCGCGCCGAGCCATTCGGCGAAGAGCCGCTCGTAGTCGGCGCGCGTGAACCCAGGATTGCGCACCTGCACGTCGGTCAGCAGCCATTCCTCGGTGACGAGGACGAGGCCACGGCCGTTCACCTCGATGCCGCCGCCTTCGAGCACCACCCGCTCGCGGCCGTCGCGCCGCGGCTCGATGCGCTGCAGGCCGGTGCGCGTGGCGACTTCGTGGCCCACGCGGGCGTCGAGAGCGTAGTTGTCGTACTTCGCCCAGCCGTTGAACCCCCAATCGAGCAGCACCACACACCCGGATTCGTCGAGCACGCCAGTGGGCGCCGAGTCGCGCAGCCAGACGCGGTCGGTGGCCACGTGGTGCAGCCGCACGCGGTCCATGCGCACGTCGTGGGCGTGCAGGGCCATCGTGGCCGCGTTCTGGACGTCTTCGGAGTGGCAGAGGATTTCCAGCGGCTCGTGCGCCGCAATCACGCGCGCGATCTCGGCGTAGACCCACGGAATGGGTCCGAGCTTGCCCGGCCAGTCGGGCTCGTGATGCGGCCAGCTGATCCAGGTGGCCCGGTGAGGCTCCCACTCACCGGGCATCCGCAGACCCGGCGCGCTCACTTGTCCGACAGGTCGGTCCGCGCAGCGGACCGACTAGCAGTGCTGTCTCGTCGGCTCGCTTCGCGAGCCGACGTGGCGTAGTCGGACGCGCCGAGATACCGGTTCAGGATCGCGCCGTAGGCGTCCACGCGCCGGTCGCGCAGGAACGGCCAGTTGCGCCGCACCGTTTCGATGAGCGCCGGATCGCATCTGGCGACGAGGACGGCCTCGTCCTCGCCCGCTTCGGCGACCACCCGCCCGAACGGGTCGGCGATGAACGACTGTCCGAAGAAGGTGATGCCGTCGGTGCCCGGTTCGTCCTCGTGGCCGATGCGATTGGGTGAGGCCACGTAGACGCCGTTGGCGATGGCGTGCGCGCGCTGGGCGGTGCGCCACGCATCCACTTGCGGCTGCCCCCACTCGGCCTTCTCGGCGGGGTGCCACCCGATGGCGGTGGGGTAGAAGAGGACCTGCGCGCCCATCAGCGAGGTGATGCGCGCGGCCTCCGGAAACCACTGGTCCCAGCAGATCAGCACGCCGATGGTCGCGTAGCGCGTCCTCCACACCCGGAAGCCGCCGCCCGGCGTCTCACCCTGCGCGCCCATCGGGGCCGGACCATCGCCTGGCGTGAAGTAGTACTTCTCGTAGAAGAGCGGGTCGTCGGGGATGTGCATCTTGCGATACACCCCCAGGAGGCTGCCGTCGGCGTCGATGACCGCGGCGGAGTTCCGGTAGACGCCGGGCCCCTGCCGCTCGAACAGGGGCACCACCAGCACCACGGCCAGTTCCTGGGCGAGCTTCTGCAAGGCGTCGGTGGTGGACCCCGGGATGGGCTCCGCCAGATCGAACCGGTCCGCGTGCTGCGCCTTGCAGAAATAGGGGGCGTTGAAGAGCTCTTTCAGGCAGATGATCTGCGCCCCCTGGCCGGCCGCCTGGCGAATCAGGCGGGTGGCCCTGACCAGGTTGGCGGAGGGGTCGGAATCGGCCCGATCCTGAACAATTCCGATGGAAAATGGGGCGTCGGCCACGGATCCAGTGTAAGGGGAGAGGGTGGGATTCCGTGATATCGTTTTTATTTCGTGTCACTTAAGACCACCAGCAGGGCTTCGGACAGCGCCGTGCTCGCCGGCGACGTCACCGTGCCGGGCTCGGTCGCCAACCTGGGCGGCGGCTTCGACACCTTGGGCGTAGCCGTTCAGCTGTACCTCCGCGCGCGCATCGTGGACGTGCGCGAGGACGGAGGCACCCGGCTCGTGGTCACCCAGAGCTCGCCCCCGATCAAAGGCCACAACGCGCTCGAACGCGCCTTCCACCTGATAGCCGAGCGGACCGGGATCAAGACGCCGACCGTGCACGTCGAGGTGGACAGCGCCATCCCGATGGCGGCCGGCCTGGGGAGCAGTGCCGCGGCCACGGTGGCCGGGCTGCGCCTGTTCGAAAAAGTGGCGCGCCCGCTGTCGGACCGCGAGCAGCTGGCGGCGGCCACCAGCCTTGAAGGGCACGCCGACAACGCGGCGCCGGCCCTCTTCGGCGGCCTCACGTCGGTGATCGCCGACGAGGCGCACGCGCCCGAAGCGCTCCATTGGACCTGGCCCGATGAGCTGCGTCTGGTCGTGGTGACGCCCTCGGTAGGCCTGGCCACGGCGAAAGCCCGCGCGGCCCTGCCGGATCACCTGCACCGCCGCGACGCTATTTTCAACATGCAGCGGGTGCTGTCGCTCGTGCACGCCCTGCAGACGAAGGACTACGAGCGGCTCCGCGAGGGCGTCCGCGACCGCTGGCACCAGCCGGCGCGCTCGACGATGGTGCCGTTGCTGGCCGAAGTGCTCGCGCTCGAGGATCCCGACGTGCTCGGGGCGTTCCTGTCGGGGGCCGGTCCGTCAATCGCCGTGATTGCACGGCAGAACTTCGAGCGGCTGGAACAGCTGCTGTCCACCATGTACGCCGGCGCCGGCCACCAGGCCGTGGTAAGGACGCTGGCCGTGCATCACGCGGCAGTGCATACCGCGGCCAGCGCCGTGCATGCGGGCGCCTCCGTGTCCGGGAGATGAGGAAATGAGATTCGTTGCGGGTCTGACGTGCCATCTGTGCGGGAAGCAGTACCCGCCCACCGCGTCGTGGGTGTGCGAGTGTCTCGGTCCGCTCGAGGTGTCGTACGACTACGCCGCAATCAAGAAGGTGATCAGCCGCTCCCTCATCGAGAGCCGGCCGCCCTCGCTCTGGCGCTACCTGGAACTGCTGCCGGTGGAGACGCCGAAAACCGGATTCAACTCCGGCTTCACGCCGCTCGTGCGCGCCGAGCGGCTGGCGCGGGAGTTGGGTGTCGCCGAGGTCTACGTGAAGGACGACTCGGTGAACCATCCGACCTTCTCGTACAAGGACCGGGTGGTGTCGGTGGCGGCCACCAAGGCCGTAGAGTTCGGGTTCCCGGTGTTCGGCTGTGCGTCCACGGGGAACCTGGCGGGGTCGGTGGCCGCGCACGCCGCGCGCCTCGGGCTGCCCTGCTACGTGTTCATTCCGCACGACCTCGAGCCGAACAAGGTGCTGGGCGCGGCGATCTACAACCCCACGGTGGTGGCGGTCGAAGGCAACTACGACGACGTCAACCGCCTGTGCACGCAGATCGCGGATCGCTACGGCTGGGGCTTCGCCAACATCAATCTCCGCAGCTACTACGCCGAAGGCGCCAAGAGCATGGGCTTCGAGATCGTCGAGCAGCTTGGCTGGCGCTATCCGGACCACATCGTCTCGCCGGTGGCCGGCGGCACGCTCCTGCCGCGGATCTACAAGGGTCTGCGTGAGTTCAAGGAAGTGGGTCTCGTGGACGGCGAGATGCCGAAGATCCACGCGGCGCAGCCGACGGGCAGCGCGCCCGTGGTGCGTGCGATCGACAGGGGCGACGAGTTCCCGGATCCGGTGAAGCCGAACACGATCTGCAAGTCGCTCGCGATCGGCAACCCGGCCGACGGTTTCCAGGTGATCAAGGTGGTGAACGAGACCGGCGGCGCCGGCGCCATGGTGACCGACGCCGAGATTCTCGACGGCATTCAGTTGCTGGCGCGCACCGAGGGCATCTTCACCGAGCCCGCGGGCGGTACCACGGTGGCGGCGACGCGGCAACTCGTGAAGCGCGGAGTCATCAAGCCGAACGAGAGCGTGGTGATCTGCGTGACCGGCAACGGCTTCAAGACGGCCGAGGTCATGCAGGGGCACGTGCAGCGTCCGGTCACCATTGGGCGGAGCCTCGCGGACTTCGAGCGCGTGGTGGCACCCACGCTGGCTTCGCAGCCGCAGGCAACGCCGACAGCCTGAGCACCCATCATGTATCCCGCCTTCCTCAAACTCGACGGCCGGCCGGTGCTGATCGTCGGCGCCGGGCCGGTGGCAGCGGGAAAGCTCGAGGGACTGCTCGCGGCGGGCGCGAAGGTCACCGTGGTGGCCCCGGACATTCGCCCGGAGTTCGAGCGTGCGGGCGTGACGCGCCGGCGCCGCGCGTTCGAGCCGCACGACCTGGACGGGATGTGGTGGGTGGTGGCGGCGGCACCGTCCGAGGTCAACGAGCAGGTGGTGGCCGCGGCCGAACGGCGGCAGCTGTTCGTGAACGCCGTGGACGACCCGCCGAACGCCAGCGCGTATCTCGGCGGCGTGGTGCGGCGCGAGGGTGTGACGATCGCGATTTCCACCAGCGGCCGCGGGCCGGCGCTGGCGGGGTTGATGCGCGAAGCGCTGGACGCGTGGCTGCCCGCGGACCTTGGCGAGTGGATGGCCGCCGCGGACGAGATACGGAAGACATGGAAGCGCGACGGCGTGGCGATGGACGAGCGCCGGCCGCAGCTGCTGGAGACCTTGAACCGGTTGTATGAAGAACGCCGACTCGCAGCCCGACGCCCCTGACGCCGCCCCTTCCAGAGCGGTGAAGGTAGGGCGAGTATCGCTGGTCGGTGCCGGCCCCGGCGACCCCGAGCTGTGGACGGTGCGCGCGGCCCGGCTCGTGCGCGAGGCCGACCTGGTGCTCTACGACGCGCTCGTGGACTCGGTGTCGCTGCGCGGCCTGACCGATGCCCCGTGCTTCCACGTCGGCAAGCGCGCCGGCCGCACCAGCGTCAAGCAGGAAACCATCCACAAGCTGATGATCCGCGCGGCGCGTCACGGCAAGCACGTGGTGCGGCTGAAGGGCGGCGACCCGTTCGTGTTCGGACGCGGCGCCGAAGAGGCGATGGCGCTGGTCGAGGCGGGGATTCCGTTCGAGATCGTTCCCGGCGTCACGACCGCGGTTGCGGCCGCGGAACTGGCCGGCATCCCGGTGACCCATCGTGGCATGGCCTCGGGGTTCGTGGTGCTGGCGGGCCACACGGCCGAGGCGCTCGACGGCGCACTGGGCGCGATTGCGCCGAACAGCCTCACCGTCGTGGTGATGATGGCCGTGACCGGACGCGCGGCCGTGGCCGAGCGGCTCATGGTGCACGGCTGGCCGGCGGACACGCCCGCCGCGATCGTCTGTGGCGCGTCCACTGCCGACGCGTGGAGCTGGACGGGACGGCTGAACGAATTCGAACGAGTGGAGATTCCCGAGGGCGTGGCCGGCGTGCTCATCGTGGGCGACGTGGTCACCGTGCGGGCGGCGCTCTACGGCGGCGCGGGCACGAGCGACGGAACGGCGGACGGGACGGACCGGCGGGGAGCCGAGGCACGGGAGGCGACGTATGGCCGCAATTGACGAAACCAGGGTGGTCGGGCGTGGAAGCGTGAACTTTGCCAGCGAGAAGGACATCGACGAGTTCGTGAACCTTCTCGGCAAGTTCGAACGCGGCGAGATGGCTCCCGACGACTGGCGGCGCTATCGCCTGACGCGCGGCACCTACGGCCAGCGCCAGGACGGCGTGCAGATGCTGCGCGTGAAGGCGCCGCAGGGCATCGTGAGCAGCGGGCAGATGCGCGCGTTCGCCACGGTGGCGTCGAAGTACTCGCGCGGCTTCGGCCACGTGACGACGCGGCAGAACATCCAGCTGCACTTCGTGCTGCTGAAGGACTGCGAAGACGCAATGCGGATCCTGGGCGACGAAGGGCTGACCACGCGCGAGGCGTGCGGCAACGCGGTGCGCAACGTGACCGGCTGCCCCTACATGGGCACGTCGTCGAGCGAGATCTTCGACGTCTATCCCTACGCCGAGGCGCTGACCCGCTACTTCCTGCGGCATCCGCTCGCCGCCGTGCTGCCGCGCAAGTTCAAGATCGCGTTCGAGGGCTGCACCGAGGATCACGCGCTCGCGTCGATCAACGACATCGGCCTGCGCGCCAAGATCCAGGACGGCAAGCGCGGCTTCCGGTTCACGATTGCCGGCGGCACGTCCATCATGCCGGTGAGCGGTTACGTGCTCTACGAGTTCCTGCCGGTGGAGGAGATCCAGAACGTGGCCGAGGCCGTGGTCCGCGTCTTCCACAAGTACGGCGACTACGAGCACCGTCAGCGCAACCGGATGAAGTTCGTGGTCAAGCAGCTCGGATGGGAGACGTTCCGGGCCAAGGTGATGGAGGAACTGGAGGCGTTCGTGGCCGCCGGCGGCGCGCCCCTCAGGCTCACGGCCGAGCAGTTGAAGCCGCAGGGCGCCCCCGACTGGCAGCCGGTGCCCGCACCGTCGGTGAACGCCGTGGCCGCGGCCGCGGTGACGCCGGTCGTCGGCCCGGGCATCATGCCCGGCTCGGTGAAGCTGCAGACCGTGGACGATCCCTTCGTGCGCTGGGGCCACACCAACGCCGCGCCGCAGAAGCAGGCCGGCTACTGCCACGTGACCGTGCGGCTGCCGCTCGGCGACATGACCGCGGGTCAGATGCGCGTGCTGGCTGATCTGGCCGAGGCGTACGGCGACGGGACCATGCGGCTCACGGTGGAGCAGAACGTGCTCTTCAAGTGGGTGAAGAAGGAGAGCCTGCGGGCGTTCTACGACCGGATCGCGGCTGCGGACCTCGGGGCCGCCGACGCCAACACGCTCGGCGACGTCGTGAGCTGCCCGGGCGCGGAGAGCTGCCGTCTGGCGGTGACCCAGTCGCGCGGGCTCGGCCGCGGGCTCACCGAGTACCTCAGCACGCGATCGGATCTGGTGGCGATGGTGCCGCGCGGAAAGGGCACCATCAAGATCAGCGGGTGCCCGAACGGCTGCGGCCAGCACCATGTTTCCTCCATCGGGTTCCAGGGCAGCGTGCGGAAAGTGGGCGGCAAGGCCATCCCGCAGTACTTCGTGCTCGTGGGCGGGGGCTGTGCCGATGACGGCACCGCGCATTTCGGCAAAGTGGTGTCGAAGGTGCCGGTGCACCGGATGAACGAGGTCGTCGAGCGCCTGGTGAGGATGTATGACCAGCAGCACCAGCCCGACGAGGACCTCGGCGCGTTCTTCCGCCGGGTGCCGCCGGCGGCCGCCACCGAGGCGCTGAAGGATCTGGCGCTGCTGCTGCCCAACGAAATCACCGAGCAGGACTACGTCGACCTGGGCGAGACGCAGGCATTCAATCCCGAGGTGATGGACGGGGAGTGCGCGGTGTAAGAGAAGGCCTCTGGCTTCTGGCTTCGGGCTTCCGGCCTGAAGCAGTCTGGGCGACGTGGGGGCCGGCTTCAGCCGGCCCTTCGTTCGTACGCGGCTGCGGGTCTTCAGACCCGCCTGTCACCTTTTCCGCTCGGACGACTCTTATAGTGGAGACGATGACGACCGGGGCGAGTCCGTCGACGGGGTCCGAGCGGCCAGAACAGCCGGACGCTGAAGTCATCGCGCAGGTGCTGCAGGGCAACACAGCGATGTTCGAGCTGTTGATGCGGCGCTATAACGAACGCGTCTACCGGACGGCGCGCGCCATCGTGCGCGACGAGCAGGAAGCCGAAGACGTCATGCAGCAGGCCTACGTGAACGCCTTCACGCACCTGCGCCAGTTCAAGGGGTCGGCGCAGTTTTCAACCTGGTTGACGCGGATTGCGGTCAACGAGTCTCTGGCGCGCGTCCGGCGCCAGGCCAGATACGAAGCCTACGCCGACGAACTCTCGAATGTGGAGCCTCTGATGTCCCGCGAACACGCCGGGAACCCCGAGCGACAGGCGTTCACCGGCGAGCTGCGTGACCTGCTGGAGCAGGCAATCGACACGCTCTCCGACGGCATGCGCGAGGTGTTCGTGCTTCGCGACGTCGAAGGCCTCAGTACATCGGAAGTCTCCGAGTGCCTCGGCGTCTCGGAGGCCGTGGTCAAGACCCGCCTGTCGCGCAGCCGCGCGGCGTTGAGGCGCGTCATGCTGGAACGCACGGGCCTCACCACGCCGGACGCATTCCGGTTCGAGCGTCCCCGCTGCGACCGTGTCGTGGCGCAGGTGCTCGCCAGGATCATTCAACCGCAGCCATAGCGACCCTACTGAAGACTCGCCTTTCCCCGTTGTCACCAATCGACGCGTCGCCACTCTGATCGCCAGGGCCCATTCGGCCCGAAGGAGCGGCGATCATGCGACTCATCGGTGCTGTTTCGATCGTCTTCATTCTCGCGATCGCGTTCGTCGTATCTGGCCTGGCTCCCGCGATCCAAGCCGAGCAGGCCGCGGGCACGGCTGAGCGCGGGCACTTCATCGGTCCGAGGGACGGCAAGGCGATATTCCGTTTCGACACCTTCGGCGACGAGCAGCTGTGGACCGGTGTGCTACGGATGCAGGAAGTCCTGCCGACGGTCGACCCGGCAACCGCCCTGGCGGTTGGCCTCAAGGTGGATCTCGATGCCCTGCCTGCGAGAGTCATCGCGGCGTTGAAAGCCGGCGAGGTCGATCTGACCGACCCGGCGGTAACCGTCCTGTTGTTGCGCTTGAATGCCGTCGTCGGCGTGAAGGGGACGGTTGACCGCGCCGGTCGCCTCACGAAGGTCGGCATCACCTGCGCCCTCTGTCACTCGTCGGTGGACGATGCGCTCGCTCCGGGCATCGGGAAACGTCTCGATGGTTGGGCCAATACGGACCTGAACGTCGGCGCGATCGTCGCGCTGTCGCCGGCGCTGGACGATGCCACGAAGGCGGAATTCAGGGCGTGGGGGCCTGGCAAGTACGACCCCCGGCACCACGCGTTCGACGGGACCAACCTCATTCCGCTGAACAGTCCATCACTTCCGATCGTGATCCCTCCCATCTATGGTCTGAAGGGCGCCGGCTTCGAGACGTTTACCGGCGATGGACCGATCTCGTACTGGAACCGCTACGTGGGCGTGGGGCAGATGGGCGGGCACGGCAGCTTCTCCGATCCTCGAATCGGACTGTTCATCAGGCAGACGCCCGATCTCGTCGCACCGAAGCTGGGCGCGCTGCTGGAATACCAATTGAGCCTGCACACCCCGAACCCTCCGAGGGGCAGCTACGATCGGGCGGCCGCTGAGCGCGGCAGGCATGTGTTTCGAGGGCGGGCCCAGTGCAGTACGTGTCATCGGTCGCCGCTCTTCACCGATGTACGGAGCGGACCGGACCGGCGTCAGCCGTTCCTGCACGATCCCTCGGAGGTCGGCACGGATCCCGCCTACGCGGCCCGATCGGCAACCGGCAAGTATCGAACCACGCCGCTGCGTGGACTGCTGCAGCACCCTCCCTATTTCCACGACGGGAGTGCGCCTGATCTGCCGGCCGTCGTGAATCACTACGACGAGCTGTTCGACCTCAATCTCACCGCGCGTCAGAAGGCGGATCTGGTCGAGTATCTGAAGTCGCTGTGATCGACGAACGTGGGGCCGGCTTCAGCCGGACCTGGGCCGCCTGAAGGCGGCCCCCACGTACACGAACCCTGGGCCCCACACACAAGAGGAGGGCTCTATGGGCAGGTATCGCCGACGCGGGTCACGCTCGACACGTTGATGCCGTCGGCGCCGCCGGCTCCGATCAGGATCCCGCTCACTGACACGCGCTTGCCGACGTTCGTGTCGAGCCGCGACAGCACGAACTTCAAGGCCATGGTCCGGTTGCCGAGCTCGCGTGTGGGATCGTCGGTGCCGACGCCGGGCTTGTCCACGCGCAGCGGCGCGCTGGCGTTGGTGATCGTCCAGTCGGCGCCGCTCTTGGGGGCCAAGCAGCCGACCACGCGCACCAGCGTGTTGGCCGGCAGCTCGCCAGGGCCGTCCTTCGGGATGATCTGAATGGTGGCGACGGTGTCGGGCGAGACCTCGGTGGTGCCCGCCGGGAATCCGTTCGACTTCAGAATGAGCGCCACCAGGTCGTTGTAGCTCGACGCGGAGAGCGAGCCCGCGTCGCGCCCGTTCGGCATGTTGGTGCTGACGAACTTCAGCAGGTCGCCCACGGTCTTCTGGGTGTTGGCCTGCCAGAACTGGTCGCCCACAAGCGGCCGGGCGCCTTCGGGCGTCAGGGTGTGGCACCGGGAACACGAGGCGCTGAACGTGCCCTGCGCACGCTCCGCCTGCGCGTCGGTATAGGCGCCGTCCCACACGGTCTTGGGCGGCGTCTGGGCCGTGAGGACCACCCGCGCCAGGACCACCACGAAGAGTGTCGCTACTGCCCCCGGGGTGCGATGGGTCGTGAACATGTCGCGCTCCTCGCGAAAGGCCGGACGCCGGGTCACCGCCCCGCCGGAGGCGGGGCAAACCAGCACTGTCCGCGGATTCTAGCCGACCCTCACCCAAACAGGTCAGGTGAAAGCAGCGGAGCCGGTCCGGTCCGTGCAGAATAGACGCACGATGGCGACCCTCGCGTCCGAGTGTGTGTTCTGCGCCATCGAGGCCGGCCGCGCGCCCGCGACCGTCGTCCATCGTGACGCACGAACGGTCGCCTTTCTCGACACCCGCCAGGCCAATCCCGGCCACGTGCTCGTCGTGCCACGGCGCCACATCCCGGACATACGCGACGCGGATGCTCCGACCGCGGCCTCGGTCATGCGGGTAGTGTCGAAGGTCGCGCGCGCCGTCGCCCGCGCGTTTCCCAACGATGGCCTCAGCATCTGGCACTCGATCGGGCCGGCGGCCGACCAGGAGGTGCCGCACCTGCACTTCCACGTGCACCCGCGGCGCCACCGCGACGGCCTGCTGCGCGTCTACGGCCGCGCCCCCAGGCGGCCGCGCCGTGCGATCCTTGACGAGTGGGGGGAGCGGCTTCGCGCCGCCCTCGACGAGGATTAGGCACACTCATGCGCCGGCGACACATCATCGGAACGCTCGTCGTGTGCTCGGCGACGATACTGGCGGCGCCGCGCGGCGCTTCCGCGCAAGATCAGCCGCGGTTCGAGGCCGGCGTTCAGGTCGTGGCGGCCGCCTGGCGGCAGTTCGACGGCAGCGACCTCGGGATCGGCGGCCGGTTCGCCTGGCACCCGGCGACGCTGCTGGGGGTGGAGGCCGAGTTCGACCTGTATCCGGGCGAGTTCTCTGAGGGTCGTGCGTTCAGCCGCCGCCGCGTCGAAGGGCTCTTCGGCATCACCGCGGGCCCGCGTGTGGGTCGCGTCCGCCTGTTCGGGAAGCTGCGGACCGGCTTCCTGCGTGTGGCGGCGGCGCCCGAGCCCTTTGTCTGCATCCTGATCTTCCCGCCGCCGCTGGCGTGCACGCTCGGAGCCGGGCGCACGCTGGCGGTGCTCGATGCCGGTGGCGGTAT
>DATMDI010000362.1:0-8330 GCA_035557875.1 Vicinamibacterales bacterium | reverse complement strand
AGCTCGAATATCAGCTCGCCGACTTCCTCCGCCTGGAGGGCTCGTTCGCCGAGGGCCAGACGTCCGCGAACCGGTCGCTCACCCGCCGCGTCGAGCGCGGCGGCATCGACCTGGTGGTCTATTTCAGCTACTGACGTAGGGCCGGCTTCAGCCGGCCCGGGGTGGGCCGCCTAAAGGCGGCCCCTACATCGGTTTCGGCAACAGATAGGGCTGATCGCGCAGTTCGCGGCCGAGGCGGGCGTGGCGCCGGCGCCAGGGCTCGAAATGGCGTGACAGCGTGTCGAGCAGGTCGGCCTTGCGCGACGACCGTTCACACGCCGCGGCGCGGCTGAAGAACGACGCCCCCAGCGACGCGTACCACTGGATGTTGTGGCGGCGGCGCGACTGGTCCTCGAAGAACCCGGCCAGCAGCAGGCACTGGGCCCCGGCGGTCTCGAGCAGCTGTGGGTCTTGGAGCAGACTCGTGTCGAGCACGAACTGATCGAAGACGGTGGCGAGCGAAGGCGGCGCCGCGACGTCGCTGACGCTCCGGGTGGAGACGAGCGCGTAGTGGGCCAGCACGCTGGCGTTGTAGAGCAGCTCCTGGCGATCCACGGAGCCGTCGCACACGTCCTGCAGCCCGGTTACGAAGAACTCGAACGTTCGCCGCTCGTCAACGGCCAGAAGTTCACGCAATGGACCCATGCGCCCTCCACGCGAAAGCCCGTCAGTGCCCACCCGTGCATCAGGGCACGGGAGAACCTGCGACGGAAATCGGCGTCAGGGCGCGACGACTTCACCCTCCTAGTATCGCACCCTCTTATCGGACAACGAAACCGGCGCGGGGATTGAACGCCTTGCCGTCGGCGCGGACGGCACTCACCCAGATGGCCGCGGGCCGGCCATCCTTCATCGGGTTCCCCGTGATCTTCAGCCGGGTGCCCGCCTTGAAGTCGCTCGGCCGGATGCCGGCACGGGCGAGCGTGCTCGGCCCCTCGGCTTCAAAGCCCCAGGTGGTCACCTTGCCGTCCTTGTCCTTGACGTCCACCAGCAGCCACGAGTGCGGGTTGGTGAACTGGAACTCCTTGACCTCGCCTTCGACCGTGATCGTCTTCTTCTCGTCGAACATCGCCGCCGAGTGATGCGCCAGGCCTCGCCCCGAGATCGCGGCGACCATCCCGAGCATCACGGCTGCCTGCACCAGCCGTCTGCGCATGGCCCCTCTCACTTCTTCACCGCCGTCGGGTCGAAGGTGAAGCCGTTGAACTGCGTCGTGCCGTCCTGCGTCTGGTGCACGGCGTTGTTTTGATTCTCGGCGCAGTTCCAGTAGCGGATCCGGAGATCCTGCTTCGGGTCCAGCTTCCCGTAGACCTGCTTGACGTACCACGGCTCGGCGAGCACGGGCGGGTCGTAGACCCACACGTCGGCGGTGATCGTGTCGCCTTCGCGCTGCCAGATCTCGACCGTCTCGACCTGATCGGTGTAGTCCGGATTGGAGCGCTGGTAGATTCCGCCTTGCAGCTGATTGGTGTGAACCACGAGCCGGCCGCCGTCCCAGAATCCGATCGAGTCGCCGTTGTACAGCGGATAGCGGTCCTCCGCCGGCACGTGATCGCGGCCGTCGGTGTAGACGCGGCGGACGTCGTTGACCATCTCGTTGATCAGCCAGGTCTGTTTCGGCGTCGGCACGAACTCGCGCAGGAACGGCTCGGTGAGCCAGCGCGGATGGCCGGGCGGCGCGCAGGTGGAAATCGGGTCCCACTCGATGCCGCGCTTCACGTCGGCGACGCGCTTCTCGAGCTTCGCCTGGTATTCCGACGTCAGCTTCGCGGTGGTGAGGACGCCGGCGGGCAGATCGGGGTCGAAGGTGAATCCCTTGTCGGCGGGGCGCGAGTAGACGCCGCTCCAGTCCGGCATCATCGAGGCGGCGAGCGTCTGACCACCCTTGGCTTCGGCCTTGAGCGCCTGATAGAGATCCCACGCCGTCTTGTGCTGGCGGCCGAGCGCGGCCTTCTGCTCTTTCGTGCGCTGCGGGATCACCCCGGCCGGCGACGACACGCCGGGCGCCTCGGCCACTCGCGTGGCGTCGCGGCACCCCGCGCCGAGCACGAGCAGTGCGCCCAGCGCGGCGAACGACAGGTGTCGCGTCATGCGGCGGAGGATACGCGACGCCTCAACCGCGGTCAAATGGCGTTGGCCACCTCGAGCACGGCGAGAAACTCGGCGAGCACCATCGCGGTGGCGCCCCACACCCGGACACCGTCGATATCGAAACCCGGGACGTCCATCTCGCCGTACGGCGGCCGGGCGCGCTGCCGGACTTCCCACTGCACGGCCTCGGCCTGCTGCAGGTGCGCGAGCGGCACTTCGAAGAGCGCCTCGACCTCGTGCTCGGCGAGCGCGAAGACGGGTCGCGTCGCGGCCACGCCAACCACCGGGTGAAGCAGGTGGCCGCTGACGGCAATCGGCAGCGGTGTGAGCAGTCCGACCACGTCGACGTCGGCCGGAACGACGCCAATCTCTTCGTGCGCCTCGCGCAGCGCCGCGGCTTCCACGGACTCCCCCTGGTCGAGCCGCCCGCCCGGCAGCGACATCTGACCGGTGTGGTGGCGCAGCGAGGCGCCGCGCAGCGTGAGCGGAACATGCCACTGCCCGGCGTGCGGATAGAGCAACAGCAGCGCCGCGGCATGGCGAAGGCCGTCGTGGGGCACGCGCAGCTCGGAGCCGTCTCGCAGCCGGGGTGCCATGCGCAGCTGGGCGTCGACCCCCGGCAACGGCAGGGCGAGGATGCGCCTCAGTGCACTTGGCAGCCGGTCCACGCTCTCATCGTACGGTACCGCGCGGCACCCCTCCGTCGATCTGTTTCAAATGGGCCAGCATCGCCCAGCGATGAGCGATCTGCCGCGGCGTCGGCAGGGCGGGCGCAACCGAGGCAACCGGGGTGAGCAGCGCTTGCGGCAGCCCATCAGGCGCCGGGGCGGACTCGCCACTTACCTCGGTTGGTGCAGGCTGGCGGCGCGGGAACGCGAGAATCGTGGCGGACATGGAAGCCTCCACCACCAGCATGCGGGAGGGGCGTGACAGACCAGGTCACACACCCGCCATCGGCCCGCTGCGCGCTGTCAGCGGCGCGCGCGCGGAACCGGGATGTCGCCGCTGATCTCGCGGCGCAGGAACTTCCACTTGCCGTCTTCCTTGATCAGTTCGTCGCGGTAGGTGGCCAGCAGCAGGAAGTCGGCCTTGCCGTTGTCGGCCGACGCCATCACGAAGCCGCCCTTGCTCACCGCGGTCGCGCGGTCGCCCTGTACGTCGATCGACTCGTTGAAATAGAGGTGAAAGTTCTTGCCCTTCGAGTCGGGATAGTTGGTCCCGATCGCCTTCTCCAGGAACGCACCGATCGCCGCCGGCCCCTTCGCCCCCGGGGCCGCGGGGGTTCCGCCGTACGTCGCCTCGCGGGCCCAGAGGGTCGAGAACGCCGCGAAGTCGCGCGCGTCCAGCGTGCGGCCGTAGTCGGCCCAGAGTTGGCGGATGGCCTCCTGCGCCTCGAGCGTCTCGACTCGTGCCGCCAGCGCCTGCATCGCCGCTGGGGTCTGTGCCGACGCCGGCGTCACCGCGAGCACCGCACCGAAGACGATTGCCGTAAGTGTCCGCATCATTGCGCCGCTCCTCCAGGGGGTCTGAAGACCGCCCTCTACGTTGGTCAGTACTGCCGAAACGTGAGATTGAATCGCCCGTCGAGCGCGAGCTCTGGGGGCGCCGTGCCCGGAATGATACGCGTCACGCCGTGGTAGCGCAGGCGCGACGGCCCGCCGAACACGAACACGTCTCCCGATTCGAGGAGGAACGAATCCACCGGGTCGCGCCGCCGCGTGCCCCCGAACAGGAACCGCGCGGTATCCCCGAGCGAGACCGACGCGACCGGTACGCCGGCGTCGATCGACTCGCGGCTCTCGTCCTTGTCCTGGTGCAGGCCCATGCGGCCGCCGTCGCCATACCAGTTGATCAGGCAGATGTCCGCGCGCATTGCCATGCCCGCGTCCGCCGCCAGGCGCGACGCCAGCGCCACCCACTCTGCGGGCACGGGCTCGACGGCCCTGCCGTCGTGGTCGCCGCGGTGTGCCTCGTAGGAATAGGTCATCGCGTTCCAGTGGCGGCCCAGGCAGGTCATGCGGACGCGCATCTTGCCGCCGCCGCGCACAGTCGGCACGTAGCCGCCGGTGGGACCGTCGATGAAGGCGCGGCACTGCTCCACGAGCGCGCGCTGCTCGTCTGGCGTCAGCCAGCCGCGCAGCCACAGCGCGCCGGGCGCCACGGTACTGGCCGTGCGGGTCGTCAGGGTGTCGAATGGGAGCGACAACTCTGCATCTACTCTCGAACGACTGCCGCTATGACCGCTGACCAGCGTGGCTCGGGCAGCTGGCGCAGGATGCGCCGGGCGCGCACGAGCGTCGTGGCCGTCAGGTTGCGCGGGGTCTGATTCGACGAGGCGGCCACGGGCACCGTCCCGGTCGTGCTGTAGGCGACCAGGCTCTCGACCATGGTCGTCCGGAACGCGTCGGGGCGCTGGAGCAGCGCCTGGCGGAGCTCCACGACGCTGTTGGTCGGCGTGCCGTCGACGAACGTCCCGGAAGAGTCCACCGGCCCCAGCTGGTCGTGGGTGCGCCAGCGGCCCAGCGGGTCGAAGTTCTCGAGGGCGTAGCCGATCGGGAAGAAGTTGCGGTGACAGTTGCCGCACGGCTCGGCGGCCAGCGCGCGCGCCTGTGGCGTGATCGGCAGCTCCGGCTTCACTGGCTGCGCGCCGGGGAATCCGTTGGGCAGCGGCGCGCCGAGGAAATGCTGGCGCACCCATATCGATCGCTTGGCGGGCGTCGTATAGGCGGCGTCCACGCCGTGCTGATGCCGCGACGTGACCATCAGCACGCTACCCTGTCCGAGCAATCCGGCCCGCTCCGGCGCCGCGAGCGGCACCCGGCGGAACTGCGGACCGCTGACGCCGGCGACGCCGTAGTGCCGCGCGAGCTGCTCGTTGAGGAACGTGTAGCCGGCATTCCAGAGCTCGACGAGGTCGCGGTCGTCTCGCAGTTGACTGAGCAGGAAGAGCTCGGTCTCCGTAGCCATGGCATCACGCAACGACGGCACGTAGTCCGGGAAGTAGCGGAGGTCGGGGTCGGATTCAGGGAGCTTGTCGAGCTGCAGCCAGGGAAAAAGGAAGCGCGACACGAAGGCACCCGCGCGGTCGTCGGCCAGCATCCGCCGGACCTGGCGCTCGATCGCCGCCGGTTCCGTCAGCTGATTCCGCCCGGCTTCGCGCCGAAGCTCGGCGTCGGGCTCGCCGTTCCACAGCAGGCTGGCGAGCCGAAGGGCCGTCGCCTGACTCGACGTTGCCTCCCCCGCCGGGCGCGCGGCCTGCGCGCCGAGCGCGTCTTCGATTGCGGCGAGGACGGCCGCGGTGGTCGCGCGATCGGGGCGCGGCGCTCCCACCGGCGGCATCGCGCCAGCCTGCAGTTGGCGGTAGGCGCGCGCCCACACATCCGGCCGCGACGCGATCTGCGCGGCGTCGAGTTGGTCGAGGACCGGTCCGGACGGCGACCGCAGGCTCCCGTTGTGACAGGTCGAGCAGTAGGTGCCGAGCGCAGCCGCCGCCGCATGGGCCGGCGCCGGCGCGACGGCCTGGTGTGTACCGTCCTGAGCCGAGATCGACGATCCGACGCCCCCCAGCGTTACGAGGACGGCGAGGCCGATCGCGACGGCTTTCATTGCGGCTCGGCGGTGCTGAGAATCTCGACGAGGTGGCTGAGGTCTTTGCGGCTGGCCTTCGCCGCGGCGAGCGGCGTCTGCCCGCGCTTGTTCTGCGCCTTGAGATTCGCGCCATGGGCGATCAGGAACTTCACGATCTCCGGCGCACCGCGATTGATCACCGCGAGGTGCAGCGCGGTCTCGCCGTTGTCGTTGGCGGCGTTGAGGTCGAGGCCGCGCTCGAGCAACAGGGTGATCGCCTGGACCGCGTCTTCCGGAGAGCCCTGGTCGTAGGACGGCGCCGCCGGGCTGCCGTCGCGCCAGCCGAGACCGGCCGCGAACATCAGCGCATTCGACTTGTTGGGCAGCGTCAGCGCGGGATCGGCGCCGGCGTCGAGCAGCAGCTTCATCACCTCGACGTCGCCCGACTTGGCCGCGCGCATGAACGGCGTGGCGCCGTTGCCCAGCGAGAAGTCCCCCATCGTGTGATGACGCTGGAAGATCGCCGCCTTGAGCCGGGCGTTGGGATCCGCCTTCCGATCGAGGAGGCGGCGCACGATCGCCACCGCGTCGAGCGTGTCCGTCGGCCGCGGGTTCGGCCGCCCGTGACCGATCGCCAGGCGGTGCATGTCGATCGCGGCATAGAGGGGCCCCATCGCCGCGTCCTTGTCCACCACGTTGGGATTGGCGCCGGCGTCGAGCAGAAACGCGGCGAACTCGTAGTTGGCGTTGATAATCGCGATCACCAGCGCGGTGGCGCCATCAGGATCGGTGGCGTCGAGATCGGCCTTGGCGCCGAGCAGCGCCTTGCCCGCCTCGAGCGCGTTCTCCCGCGCCGCATACATCAGCGGCGTCCAGCTGCCGAGCGACAGCACCGACTGCCCCGTGCGCCGGCGTGAGAACTCGAGCGGCGCCGACCGCACGTTCACGTCCGCGCCGCGCTGGAGCAGCACCTGCGCCGCCTCGGCATGGTTCTCGGCGACCGCCCAGATCAGCGCGGTCTCGCCGTACCACTGCTCACGCGCCTTCAGGTCGGCCCCGCGGTCCAGCAGCAGCGTCAGCAGCGCGGGCTGGCCGGTGCGGGCGGCGGTCATCAGGATGGTCTCGCCCTCGGGGAGCACCGCGTTGGGATCGGCCCCCGCCTCGAGCAATGCCGTGGCCGCGGTGACGCTGCCGTTGACAGCCGCCAGCTGCAACGGCGTCACACCGTAGCGGTTGGCCCGCCGCGCATCGGCGCCGGCGCGCAGCAGCAGGCGCATCAACTCCTGGTCGTCGGCGCGCACGGCCCAGTGCAGCGCGGTGGTGCCGTCGGCTTCGGCGGCGTTCACGTCTGCCTTCTGCTGCAGCCGCGCCCGTACCGTGGCCGGGTTGCCCTGCTTGACCGCGTCGATGAGCGGCGTGGACGCGTCGGCCACGGCGGCTGCCCACAGCAGCAGCCCGGCCGCGACCACCACGGAGCTGAGAACGCGCGCGGCCTTCTTCATCACAGGCTGACGCGGCCGTTGCTCTCGCCGAACTGCTCGATCGGGCTGCCGAAGAGACCCGCGACGCTCAGCCAGAAATTGGCCACCGGCGTCCACTCCCCTGCGACGACGAAACGGTTGCCCTTCATCTTGCCGCCCAAACCGCCGACCGCGGCGAGCGGCAGCGGATAGGCCGAGTGTGCCTGGCCGTCGCTCATGCCGCCGCCGAACACGATGAGCGAGTGGTCGAGCACCGAGCCGTCGCCGTCGGGCGACTGGCGCAGCTTGTCGATGAACGACGCGAAGAGCGTGGTGAAGTGCGTGTCGATCTTCGCGTGCAGCGCCATCTTGTCCGGCTGGTTGCCGTGATGCGACACGTCGTGGTGCGTCTCGGGAATGTTCAGCGCCGGGTAGGTACGCTGGCTCGCCTCACGCGCCATCATGAACGTGAACACACGCGTGAGGTCGGCCTGGTACGCCACCGCGAGCAGGTCGAACATCAGCGCCGCGTGATCTTCGAACGCCTCGGGGACGCCGACCGGCGCCGTCACGGCGGTGACGCGCGAGGCGTTGCGCGATTCGGTCAGCTCGATCCGCCGCTCGATCTCGCGCACGGTGCCCAGATACTCGTCGAGGCGGGCACGATCCGGAGCGCCCAACCGGCCCTGCAGCCGCTTCGCCTCGGCTGCCACGGAATCGAGGATGCTGCGGTTCTCGCGCATCCGCGTCAGGCGCTGGTTCGCGTCGCCCGCCCGTCCGAACATCCGCTCGAACGCGACGCGCGGGTTGATCTCCATCGGCAGCGGCGCCGTCTCACCCGCCCAGGAGATCGTGTTCATGTAGGTGCAGCTGTAGCCGGGCACGCAGCCGCCGACGTAGCCCGAGAAATCCTCGGTGGCGACCTCGAGCGACGGGAACGGCGTGTCCTGGCCGATCTGTTTCGCCAGCACCTGATCGATCGTGATCCCGAGATGGATGTCCTCGGCCTCGGTCTGCTTGGCCACGGCGCCGCTCAACCAGCCGGCCGAGCTCACCGCGTGATCGGTGACCGTCTTGCCGCCGGCACGCGACAGGTTGCCCACCACGGTCATCTGGTCCTTGAACGCTTCGAGCGGCTTCAGGATCGGCGTGATCTGCAGCTCGCCCTTCGCC
>DATMDI010000361.1:0-6688 GCA_035557875.1 Vicinamibacterales bacterium | reverse complement strand
ATTCAGGGGCCGTTCAACGCGCAGCGGCCACCGGATTCAGCAAGCCGCCGACGGATCTTTACTTGTCATCCGCCTTCGCGCTCCGCGCTTCGGCGCGACGCGCCGGAGGCCGGCGCGACCGCACCAGCTGTCCCTGAGGCTGCATGCGCGCAAGACATCCTGACGACGCTGGCGCGCCGCGCGTATCGCCGGCCGGCCACCGCCGGCGACGTTCGGACGCTGCTCGAGTTCTTCGACCGCGCCCGTACCGAGGGCAGCTTCGACGACGGGGTGCGCGCCGCGATCGAGCGCCTGCTGGTCAGCCCGGACTTTCTCTACCGGATCGAAGCCGATCCGCGCCAGGTGGCCGGAGGGACCGCTTACCGGCTGCCGGACATCGAGCTCGCGTCGCGGCTCTCGTTCTTCCTCTGGAGCAGCATCCCGGACGACGAGCTGCTCGACGCGGCCGTGAAGGGCACCTTGCGCCAGCCGGGCGTCCTCGATCGGCAGGTGCGGCGCATGCTGGCGGATCCCCGGGCCCGCGCCGCGCTGGTGGACAACTTTTTCGGGCAGTGGCTCCAGACCCGCAACGTGTGGCTGCTGACGCCGGATACCAACACCAGGTTCCCGTGGTTCGACGACAACCTGCGGGCGGCGTTCGTCCGCGAAACGGAGCTCTTCCTCGACGACCAGATCAAGACGGACCGCAGCGTCGTCGATCTGCTGTCCGCCGACTCCACGTTCCTGAACGAACAGCTGGCGCGCCACTATGGGATTCGCGGCGTCTACGGCAGCCATTTCCGCCGCGTGCGGCTGGCGGACGAGAACCGCTGGGGCCTCCTGGGCAAGGCGAGCGTCCTGGCCGTCACGTCGTATCCCACGCGCACGTCGCCGACCATCCGCGGGAAGTGGCTGCTCGACAACATTCTGGCGGCGCCGGTGCCGCCGCCGCCGCCCGACGTCAACACGACGCTGCAGGAGCACACGGGGGCGGCGCCGCTGTCGGTCCGCGAGATGCTCGAGCGGCACCGCGCCAATCCGGTGTGCGCGAGCTGCCATGCGCGCATGGACCCGCTCGGCTTCAGCCTGGAGCACTTCGACGCGCTCGGGCAGTGGCGCACCGTGGACGGCGAATCGCCGATCAACGCCAACGGCGTGCTGCTGGACGGCACCACGATCGATGGGCCGGCCGCCCTGCGGCGAGCGCTCCTGGCGCAGCGGGAGCAATTCGTCCGGGCCGTCGCCGCCAAGCTGCTGACCTACGCGACCGGGCGCGAGATCGAATACGGCGATGCCCCCGCCATCCGCGGCATCGTTCGCGCCGCCGCCGCCGACGACTATCGCTGGTCGTCCACCATCCTGGCGATCGTCAAGAGCCCGCCGTTCCAGATGAGGAGGTCGCGGTCATGAGAGTACGGCAGTGGGAGTGTTGACATGATGCTCACGCGCAAGGCCATCTCCCGGCGGACCGTGCTGCGCGGTCTCGGCACCGCCGTGGCGTTGCCGCTCCTCGATGCCATGGTGCCGGCCTTGACCGCCCTGCAGAAGACACCGGCCGCGCCCGTGCGCCGCCTCGGCGTCGTGTATCACCCCAACGGCGTCATCTACGAGAACTGGCTGCCCAACGGCACCGGCCGCGACTTCACGCTGTCGCCGATCCTCGAGCCGCTCGAGCCGTTCCGGAACCGGCTGGTGGTGGTGACGGGGCTCTCCAGCCACCAGGCCGAGGCGCTCGGCGACGGCGGCGGCGACCATTCGCGCGCCTCGGGCTCGTACCTCACCGGCGTCCACGTCCGGAAGTCGGACAGCGTGGTCGGCAACGGCATGTCGATGGACCAGATTGCCGCCAAGGCGCTCGAACGCGAGACGCAGCTGTCGTCGCTGCAGCTGACCGCGGACGACAACAGCCTGGTCGGCGCCTGCGACGTCGGCTACAGCTGCGCCTACAGCAGCACGCTGTCGTGGCTGACGCCGACGCTGCCGCTGATGGCGGAGAACAACCCCCGGGTGGTCTTCGAGCGTCTGTTCGGCGCGAGCGAGAGCACCGACCCGCGCGTGCGCGCGTCACGCCTGCGCCGCGACCGCAGCATTCTCGACTCGGTGACGTCGCGCGTGAAGGAGCTGCAGCAGACCCTGGGGCCGGCCGACAACCGGAAGGTGAGCGACTACCTCGAGTCGCTGCGCGACGTCGAGCGGCGGATTCAGAAGGCGGAGGAACAGAGCACGAAAGAGATTCCGGACGTGGTCCGGCCCGCGGGCGTGCCCGACGGATTCCAGCCGCACGTGGAACTGCTCTACGACCTGCAGCTGCTCGCCTACCAGTCGGACCTGACGCGGGTGATCACCTTCATGTACGGCCGCGAACAGACCGGCCGGCCCTATCCGCAGATCGGCATCAACGAGCCGCACCATCCGCTCACGCATCACCAGAACGACGCCGGGAAGATGGCGAAGTGCACGGTGATCCAGACCTACCACATCCGGCTGTTCGCCTCGTACGTGGAGAAGCTGCAGGCGACGCCCGACGGCGACGGCACCCTGCTCGACAACGTGCTGCTGCTCTACGGCGGCGGCATCAGCAACAGCGACCGCCACACGCATGGGCCGCTGCCGACGCTGCTGCTGGGTGGCGGCGCCGGCACGCTGGCGGGCGGACGCCACCTGGTGTATCCCGAGAACACGCCGCTCACGAATCTCCAGCTGACGCTGCTGCACAAGATGGGCGTGCCGGCCGAGCGCCTTGGCGACAGCACCGGCCAGTTCGCCGAGCTCGCCGGCATCGCGTAGTTCGCCCGGTATAATCGGCTCAGATGCGCCGCCGCTTCCTCGGCCTCGCCGGCGGACTGCTCGTCCTTGCGGGGTGGATCTCCGCCCCGCGCGCGCAATCGACCCCCGCCACACCCTGCAACGTCACCACGACCGAGCGCGTCGTCGCCATCGGCGACGTTCACGGCGCCTACGATCCCTTCGTCGCGATTCTGCGGGCTGCCGGCCTGATCAACGCGCGCGATCGCTGGAGCGGCGGACGTGCCGTCCTGATTCAAACCGGCGACGTCCTCGACCGCGGCAGCGACTCCCGCAAGGCGATGGACCTGTTGCGGCGCCTCGAACGCGAGGCGCGCGGCGCCGGCGGCCAGGTCATCGCCTTGACCGGCAACCACGAGTTCATGCGGCTGGCCGGCGACTGGCGTTACGTCAGCGCGGGAGAATACGACGCGTTCCGCGACGGCGGTTCGGTTCAGTTGCGCGACACCGTCCGGGCACGGGCCACCGCCGCGGCCGAGGAGAGCGCCCGCGCCGAACAGCGCCCCTTCGACGCCGCTGCCTATCGGGAGCAGTTTCTCCGCGAGGTACCGCTCGGGCTGATCGAGATGCGTCAGGCCTTTGCGCCCGGCAACGCCTACGGCGACTGGCTGCGCGCCCGGCCGGCCGTCGCCAGGGTGAATGGCATCGTGTTCCTGCACGGCGGCATCAGCGACGAGGTCGCGTCCCTCGGCTGCGAGGCGATCAACGAGACCGTCGCCAGGGACATGAAGGGGCTGCCCGGGGAGCCGGCCCAGATCCCGACGCTCCTCTCGGCGCGCGAGACCGGTCCGCTCTGGTATCGCGGGCTGGCGCAGGAGCCAGAGGCGGCCTTCACGCCCACGCTCGAGTCGATCCTCAAGCGAATGGGCGCGCGCGCGATCGTCGTCGGGCACACCCCCGCGGTCGGGCGCATCACGCCCCGTTTCGGCGGACGTGTGGTGCAGATCGACTCCGGCATGCTCGACGGCACCTTCTTTCCCGGTGGTGCCCCGTCGGCGCTGGTGATTGAGGGCAGCACGATGACGGCCGTCTATCTCGACCGCCGCGACCCTCTGGGGAGCGTCCCTACATCGTAAACAGCACGACGGCTTCGCCGAGGCGGGCGACGCGGTCGTCGAAGTGTTTGACGATGAGGTCGCGCCGAAACAGCACGGCGTTCATTTCGTCCTTCGACATCACGTCGCCCATCGCCTTGTTCAACCCCTCGAACGTGAGCCCGCGGAGCGCCTGGAGCAGGGCGCGATCGCACCGCGTCATCAGATCCGGCTTCATCAGTTCACGGCCCAGGCGAAACGCCCGCGTGTGGTCGATCAGCCAGAGCGTCCAGTCCTTGGTCCAGAGCAAATTGCCCGTGTTGCGGTCGCGGTTCTGAATCAGCTCGTCGAAGACGAGACGATTGGCGATCTGTTTCGACGTCCGCTCCGGGTTGGGGCCCTGACGGTTCTCCTGCTTCATCCGCCCCTGCTCGTCGAACTGCACGTCGTCGATCCACCAGGTCACGGCCGCGTCCATGGCGTCGACCGTGCGCTTCACCGACATCGGAATGTTGTTCATGCCGAGCAGGCGCCCCAACTGGTAGCCGCCGATATTGAAGCGCCAGCTGTCTTTGAAGTTGGTCTCCGACGCCTTGCCGGACGAGAACAGCGTCTTGGCGATGTCGATGGTCTGAATCTGCGCATCGTGGGTGATGCGGCCGTCCGAGAGCGTCGCCCGGATGGTATCGGTCACGCCTTTGCCGGCGCGCGCCTTCCTCTTGATCGCGGCCGTGCGCAGAAACACGTCCATCTCCTCGGGCGAGAGGGTGACGGGGGCGACCGAAGGCTGCTGGGCCTGGAGGGCGGGCGCTATGCAGAGAAGGACGAGGGCAACGGCGAACGCGCGGCGGGTACGATGCATGGAGAGCCCCCTCACGGACGACAAGGCCAGCTGAACTGCAACGAGGTGAAGTTTACGGCAACTCGGCTGTGGGCGCGCTGCGCGCCCGGAGGACGCCGCTGAACAGCCCCTGCATCAGCTCGACGTCGTCGCCGAGCACGTCGAACAGCGGCTCACGATCGAGGCGCAAAGCCCGACCCGGCTTCGTGACCGTGGCGCCGGCCCGAGGGCTGAGCCCCGCGAGCGTCTCGGCGACACCGAGCGTCGTGCCCGGCTGCAGGGTCACCGGCGACCCGCCCGGGTCGTCGAGGGCGATTTCCCCGCTCATCACCACGTAGAGGGCCGGCATGTCGCCGGCGCGGAAGAGCGGCATCTCGGCGGCCATCGGCACGTTCACCGCCGCCGACGTCAGCGCCAGCAGCTGCGGAGCTGACGCCCGTTCGAAAAACGGGTGCCGCACCAGCACCATGCCGGCATCGGCCACCGGACCGTCGCCGTCGATTTCCGCCGGCGGCAGCGGCGCCGGGGGGTGGCCCGCCGGCGCGAGCAGCATCCGGAACAGCCCCTGCGCCAGCTGCATGTCGTCCGACAGCACCGTGAGCAGGTCGGTGGCGGCGATGCGCAGGCAGACGAGCGGCCCGGACGCACGGACGGTCGAGGACGCGCGTACGCCCTCGAGCACTTCGTGGAGGCCGAGAACCGCCGGGGCCACGAGATCGAAGTCGTCGCCGACCACCCTGCCTTCGAGGAGGAACTCGACGTACGACGCTGGCGCACCGGCGCGAAACAGTTCGCGGTCTGGTGAATACCGGACCTCTTCGCCGACGGCGGCGATCCGGAACAGCCCGTCAACCGACACGAACTCGAAGAGCGGGATGGCGCGCACCCGATCGACCAGCTCCACGGCCGGGAGCGCCCGCCCCGCGTCCGAGCCGCCTCGAGACGGCGTCCGCTGTCGCAGCGCCCAGTCGGCTGCTTCGACCACTGCGGCGTCGAGGGTGCCGCGATGACCGACGACATACTCGAGGTCGTCCGCCAGCGCCCACCGGCCGGCTCTGACCACGAAATGGATCGCCGAGGCCGCCACGACCGGATCGTCGTCGTGAACGAGCTGGGCCAGCGTGTCATCGAGCTCGCGCGGGCGGCTTCGGAGCAGCCCGTTGGCGTGGCGCACCTTGTCGGCCAGCGGCGTATCGTCGAGCAGCGGCAGCACGCGGCGCCTGACGACGCCGCCGAGCAGGTTGTCGAGGTACTCGATCGCCCGGGCGCGCCGGCGCGCATCTCCCTGCTCGATCGCGTGGCGTGCCGCCGCGACGTCGTTGATCTCGTAGAGCAGACCGAGCAGGCGGTAGATGCGGTCGAGGGCCCGCGCCATCTTGTCGGCGAGGGCGCGGCCGAGCAGCGATTCCAGGGCGCCGCCGTGGTGCCGCCGCAGGTTGTCGTGCAGCGTGAGGCCGTTGCAGTACCGCGAGGTCTCGTCGAGAAGCAGCTTCTCGACCGCCGGGCGCGGAAACGCGATCCCGGGATGGTCCCGCGCCAGCCGTTCGATTGCGGCGATCGCCTTGTAGCGCAGGAAGCCGTCCGGCTCTCCCAGCGAGGCGATGAGCGCGTCCATCGACGCCTGCGACGGAATCAGCGCCAGCGTGCCGGGAATGTGACGGCGCAGCCAGATGTGCTCCCGGCGGTCCCGCAGCGCGTGATCGAGCGCGCCGACGACCGGTTCGCCATAGCCGACCAGCGTGTCGCGGGCGTCGGCCTTCAGCGTCCGGTGGCCGAGCAGCGACATCAGCCCCGGAAGGAACAGGCCGTCGGCGGCGCCCAGGACCCGGGCGCTGCGGATGGCTTCCTGCACCACGCGCGGGTCGTGCTCGTAGAGCAGCGGCACCAGGAGCGCGCGGAACTGCGGATTGTGAATGTGCGCGAGCGCGGCCGCACACTCCACTCGTCCCGGCACGGCGGCGTCACGGACGTCGGCCATCAGGTGCCGCAGCGCCGCCTCCGCCGCCTCGGCGCCGGCCGGATCGCCGCT
>DATMDI010000360.1:0-2712 GCA_035557875.1 Vicinamibacterales bacterium | reverse complement strand
CTCGGTGACCCAGGTCGTGCGCTTCAGTCCGACCGCCAGCGGCCCGGCCAGCGGCAGCCTGTCGGTGACGCCCAACACCGGCCAGGGCGCCATCAGCGTCGCGCTCAGCGGCAGCGGCGCGACCGCGTCTGATCCGCCCTTCCTGACCGTCAGCCCCAGCAGCGTGGCCTTCGGCTCGGTGACCGTCGGCAGCAGCGCCACCGCCAGCGTGGTGCTGACCAACACCGGCGACAGCAACCTGACCCTCAGCGCGGTCACCCTGCCGGGTGCGCCGTTCAGCGCGGTGGCCCCGGTCGTCGGGGTCGGCACGGTCGTCCCGGCCAACGGCTCGGTGACCCAGGTCGTGCGCTTCAGTCCGACCGCCAGCGGCCCGGCCAGCGGCAGCCTGTCGGTGACGCCCAACACCGGCCAGGGCGCCATCAGCGTCGCGCTCAGCGGCAGCGGCGCGACCGCGACGGGCTGCGCCGATACCCTGCCGGCAGTGACCGCCACTGGCTGGCAGCGCAACGGCACGGCCACCGTGTCCGGCACCGGGGTGCAGCTCACGCCGCCCACCAGCTTCTCAGCCGGCACCGTCATCTACACCACCCCGCTGCCCAGCGCCGGGCTGCGCGTGTGCTTCGACGCCGAGATCGGCGGAGGCACCGGTGCGGACGGCATGACCCTCATGCTGCTCAATCCCAGCGCCGGCGCCGGCGCCCTTGGCGACGATGGCTCGGGGCTCGGCTACGGCACGCTGCCGGGCCTGGCCGTGGCACTCGACACGTTCGACAGCGGCACGGCCGACCCGTCTGGCAACTTCGTCGGCATCGCCAATGGCGGCAACGCCAGGGGTCTGACCTGGCTGTCGACCAGCACCGCCATTCCGACCCTCGAGAACGCCGGCCCGGTGCCGGTCGAGGTCCAGGTGGTCAGCGGCCGGCTGCAGGTCAAGGTCGCTGGCAGCCAGGTGCTCGACACGGCCGTCAGCCTGCCCAGCCAGGTGCTGCTCGGCTTCAGCGCCGGCACCGGCGGCCAGGCCGATCGCCACATCGTGCGCAACGTGCGGGTCGGCGGCGCGACCGCGTCTGATCCGCCCTTCCTGACCGTCAGCCCCAGCAGCGTGGCCTTCGTGTGAGGGGCGGTCGGCGTCCCTAGGTGCGCGCCGCGAACACGAGCTCGACGGTCAGCCCGGCCGGCGCTTCGCGCGTACTCGCCGCGACGAGGCGCTGACCCTGCTCGTGCATTCGAGCCCGAAGCGCGGCGACCTTCCGATCGGCGGCCTCTCGATCAACCGCATGGATCGTCCGCCGAATCAGCTGTGACGGCGGTGGGGCGAACGGAAGCGTGATAATGGCGTCGTCCGGATGCAGCGTAGCGCGCATTCCGATGCTAGCCCCCTACCGGAACGGCACGGTGCGGCAGGATCGCTCGATGCTCGTGCGGCGACCGTCCGTTGCCATGCGTCCATCCGCCGGCCGGATCGATCACGGTGCTAATTGACGTCAGCCACGCGTAGTCCACGCCCGGATGCAGGGCATGCACGAGGGCCGCGTCATAGGCGGCGGGGTCCGGTCGTCGAACGGACAGGAGGACGTTGCCATCGTCCAGCCGCATCGACGGAACGAGCGGGTCGTAGAAGTCAACGGCCGCGCCTCGACGCCGTAGCTCGTTCACAATCTCGACAGCGGGCGACTCGCGCACATCCTCGACCCCCGGCTTGTATGCGACGCCGACGATCAGGACGCGTGCTCCCTTGAGCCGCGACCCGGCAGCCGAGAGTTCGCTGCCGACGAGATCGACCATGGCATGCGGCCTCGCAGCGATTGCTTCCATCGCCTCGGCGAGGATTGGTGCCGTTGCGCGCCGCGACCGCAGCTCCCACAGCAGGTAGTGAGGATCGCACGGAATGCAGTGGCCGCCAACGCCGGTGCCCGGGTAGAACGGCATGAACCCGTAGGGCTTGGTGGCGGCGGCGTCGATGACCTCTCGGGCATCGACACCCATGGTGGCGCAGACGTCGGCGATCTCGTTCGCGAATGCGATATTGACCGCGCGGAACGAATTCTCGAGGAGCTTCGACATCTCCGCGGCCTTCGCAGAGCTCACCGGGACCACGTCGTGCGTGAGGAATCGCAGGATGGCGGTAGCCCGCTCCAGGCAGCTTGGCGTGACGCCTCCGAGGATCCGAGGAACGTCCGCGTGCGGGATGGGGTTTGCCGGATCGATCCGCTCCGGGCTCGATGCTACAAACACGTCCTCGCCGACGGTGAATCCGCGAGCCCGCAGTGGATTGGCGAGCAGATCCTCCGTTGTGCCAGGGTAGCTGGTGCTGGTCAGGATGATCGTCTTGCCCGGCCGAGCATGGCGGACGGCATCGGCGCATGCGGCGCGCAAGAGATCCAGGTCGGGGTCACGATGGTCGTCGACGGGCGTCGGCACGCAGATCAGCACTGCGTCGGCCTCTGCCAGGGACTGAACGGATGATGTCAGGATGAAGTCGTCGTCGTCGATGTGCCGTTCCAGCCGCTCATGGTCGGCCGCGACGAGATCGACGCGGCGTTCGCGGATCGCCTTCAGGCGACTCTCGCTGAGATCGATCCCGACGATTCGAACACCGTTTGCCCTCGCGGCGAGGGCGGTCGGGAGTCCGACGTAGCCGAGCCCGAGGACCGCGATCGTCGGCAGCGGCGTCGCGACCTCGATTGGATGGGCAATGGAAGGTCGAGGTCT